>JBFHCO010000061.1:0-10355 GCA_041585205.1 Candidatus Omnitrophota bacterium
GCGCTGGAGGGTGATCATGCGCATGTCCTGAATTACCTGCGTTACAGGCAGGCCTACGAGTCGATTCACGTAACGCTGTTTGACGAAATCGAAAGCCTCGAGTCCACCGTTAAAAAACATCTCGTGCGCAGCCCCGAGGAAGAAGCCTTTGACCGACTTTTTAAAATTTTCAGCATTTATGAGAAACTTTTCCGTTTTACCCTGACCAAACAGGATGCCGAATTCTTTTACGCAAACCGCGAGGATTTCAGCGCCGCGCGATTCAAAACCCTTTTGATTCCGGTTCTTCAGAAAAATCATTTTTCCGATAAATTGCCCGCGCGGATGGATTTGCTGGACCGGGAACTTAAGACCGTCGAAGCCTTTTACGGCGCCGCTATTCAGCGCGATACCGTCTTAATCGATCAGGCGCTCCGGTATATGGAGGCTGAAGATAAAAAATCGGTGGCTTTAGTCACCGGCGGCTTTCATACGCCGGGAATCGAGCGGCATTTGAAGGAGCGGGGAATTTCGTATGTGGTGGTAACTCCCAGCATTCGTAAGGCGGTCAAGACAGACCAAGATTCCAAAATATATGAAGCTGCCTTGCGGCGGGAAGCCTTACCGCTTGAAAATCGTATTGCCGAAGCCCTCAGCTCAGCGAGCGCCCCGGTGCTGGATGACCCGCGCTTTCAATTATCGCAGGGTCCGGCCGTCCAGAATCATGACGGGACCATGAGCATGTTGACTTTGAGCAAGGACCGGGATCAATCCAATACGCTTTCCTTTTATGCTTTTGCCTTGCCGATTTCCCTCGGTTTGGTGCGTCATGCGGAGCCGAATCAGGCGTTGGAATCCTTGTTTGCGGCATTGAAGACCTCTGCGGAAGACGTTATTCCTGTATCGGACCGGCGGGTGATTCGCGCTCATTTAAACCAGTATCATGGCATTACGCGCGTCGAAAATGCCGGCTCGGCCGAGGAGGTACGCCGTCATTATTCCTTGAAAGGTGATAATCAAGTCAAAATCGCGGCCCTTTATCCGGAAAGCCGCCGCTCGGAAGTTCGCAGCGAATTAAGCGAGCCGGGTGTCGCTTATGCGGACATCCCTTTAAACGGCAAGCGATTCGCCTTCGGCGTCGTTTCAAAAGACGCTGTGCATCCTGAAATTTTAAAAGCACTTTATGCCGCGCGCAGTGAATTACGCGACGCTTCAAAACACCCCTTAATTCGCAAAACAGACCAGCTTGATCGCAACACGAAACGCGTGCTGGAACGTTTAAGGGAACGTCACATGATTACGGCCGGAAGCCAAAACCTTCCGGACGGCAAAGAACTTGAGCGCGATATACGCGCCATTCTGTACGGTGTGAATGTCGGCGGGCGGGGGATTCAGGTGAAAGGCCAGAAACCGAGCCGGGGATTTTATGACCGCATTCAGGCGCTGGATCAGGACAATCAAAAAGATCCTCAGGATGAACTTGCGGGCATCATGGATATCGGCATTTTAAAACAAAAAGATCAATTCAAAACCGATTTGGCCCAATTCCTTGTGGATTATGTTTTCGGATTGATTTCATATATTCAAGATCAGCATGCCGCGGCGCAGGTTCAGTTCAGCAACGTGGATGTGGTAACCGAAGCCATTGCGAACGCGGCGAATGAATATTACGCCGATAAAGTACTCGGAGCATGGAATCAAATACCGGAATCCCTGCGCAACGCGGGAACGGATATATCGAAGGGGATTTGGCAGCTGCTCAATCCTTCCGGTTCCGGCGAACCCGAATTGTGGCATGACTTGAAACTGGATTTCCCCGTCCTTGCGGAAAAAATAACCGAACTGAATTCAGCCATAGTACGGGCGCGTGAAATCGTCGAAAAGGAAGCGCCGGAACTGGCTTCCGAAATCGCCGGCCGTTATGCGGTGGAACACCGCCTTCACGAAATTAAAACGGAGTTGGAAAAAAAGACGGCTCAAATTTCGCAGAAAATTATCACCCTCAGCGCTGAGAATCCCTATCCCTACACTTCAGAAGACCGTGTGAGCTTAAAAGCGGATCTGGATGCGATTCGTGCGTGGCTTGAGACAGAACTGAAGCCCCTTCAAGTGGATATTCGCAAGCATCAAGTCCTAATCGAAGCAAAAGGGATCAGCGTCCAGTTGGAGCGCTTCGCGGTATATGCCGAGGAGCAGCTCGACGAACTGACCGCCTTGCATTTCAACACGATTCAAGCAAAATTAAACGAGCATTGGCGCGCTTTGCAAAGCCTCGCCAAGGAAGACAGGATTACCGGCGAGGAATTGGAGGAAAGCACAAGTCACATACGCGCGATTGCGGGATATTGGAGTCAGTTAAGCCCCGGCGCCAAGAAGAAAAGCAACCGGCAAATGGGGATATTAAACAAAAGAGTGCCCGAGCTGCGTAAAAAAATCTACTTAACCGCTCAATTGACCTCGCTTGAAGCCTATATTACAAACCGTATCGATAAAGTCCATGGCAGCGTTTTGACTCTCAAACAGGATAAACCGTACAGCCGTCTTCAATTAAAAGCGCAGTTCGGGAAAATCCGGAGCGCTTTTTTGAATCATCAGGGGCTTTGGGAAGACGTTACCGTCACAGCCTCCGGCTCTGCTCACGAAGCATGGGTGAAGGCGCGCCTTGCCGAAATCGAACATCAAATGGAAAACCGCTTCCAGGAAATCGCCAAAATTCAGCGCGATACCCTGGTGGGCTGGATGGACGATGAGTTCAATATGATCGTTGTTGTTTCAGAGAAAGCGGACGTCAAGGACGGGGACGTTCAAGCGGCCGAAAAAGCGTATGAAAACCTCAAAAGATATATCGGCGCCCTCTATTTGAATAAAAACGAGCGCAGCGGGGAAACGGATTGGGAAATCCGGGTTCACGCGGAAGTTCCCGAACTGCTTGAACGCATTCGCGAAAAGGCCCTTGAAAACAAGGGCATTCAAGCGGTCAATCAGTTAAGCGCAGAAGCGCAGGAAAAATTGGAAGCAATTGCAAAAGAAGTCGAACGAGCTTCGGAGTCTCGTCCTTATCCTTACGATGACTTGCGCATGCAGCTCAATGCGGAGAAATTATGGTTCGACCAGGAAACGCGTATTCTGCGCGCGCGGTACGGTGTTTCCCGGATGGTGGCCGGTTCGCTGGATCTGGTCACTGAAATCGTCCGCCAGCGCCGCGTGGAAGTATTCGACAAGCACCGTGACCTCTTGGGTGAATCGCTGGCCCGTCACGTGAATGAGATTCGAAAGCTCGCTCAAAAGGACGTTCTGACTGATGCGGATGTCCAGGATGCCGAAACGCATGCCGTCGATGCGCTTCAAATATGGGATCAAATGAGTCAAAAAGTCCGTGATCGTTATGCCTCTTTTAAAGGAAGGGTGCTGGATCAGGAAGTTCCCCGGCTTGTCGCTCAGGTCAAGGCGGCGCGGGACGTTCAGAAACTGCGCGAGGAAATGCTCTTCGACCTGGGTCATATCGAACAGAAACTGACACCGGATGCGCAATTGACGGATCCTTACACCAAAAAGCGGCTCGATAACGAATTAAAAGATGCATCCAAACAGTTTAATGTCCGGGCGGCGGATCTTCGTAAGCCCTATATCGGTACGCCGGCCGGAGAAACATTTGACCGGTTGATAGAAGATTTGAAAAAAGAACTCATTCAAATTGCACAGGCGCTTCAATTAAATCTGAAAGAAAACCAAGCCGTTGTCGAGCGGCTCAAGAGACAACGCCTGGAAAGGCAGGCGGCTCAGGCCATCATTCAATTCAAAAAAGATTTGACGGAACGATTCAAACCGCTCGATGATCAAATTTCCAATTTATCGCCCGACGCCGGATTAACCTATGCCACCTTGGACCGTAATTTGAGAGCCCTCCGCAGCTGGTATGAAAGTGAACGGTCCCGGATTCAAAACGATTATGCCGGAACCCAGATCGCCGGGGATGTCGCGACCGTGCTTGAAAAAATTGAAAAAGATTACGGCAAAGATAAAAGAGTCGCTCTGTACGACCGGCATCGCAACCGCGTCGGCGAACTTCTCATGGGGAGCTTGAACAACTTAAAGACCCTTTCCCGTAAAAACGTTATCACAGAAACGGAGCTGGCCGAAGCGCGGGACCGCGTCGAAGAAGTGACATGGTATTGGTCGCTTTGGAGCCCCGAAGTTCATAAACGCTACAACCGGTTTAAGGCCGATAGAATCGACCGCGAACTTCCAATTTTACTTTCACGCATTGAGTCGAAGTACCTTCAAACGCAAAGCGTCCTGGGCGAAGCGCCCGTCACGGCGGATCCGGCCGCGGATACCTTGAAAGGGGTTGCCGAGGAAACGAAAGTGGATTACAAAGCGCTCGCTGAAGAAGCCGCGCGCGAAATGCCGCAAGCGGCGGAAGCGGCCAGACGTTTGGCGCAAGCGCTTGAAGTCAATGCCGCGATTTCAGAAATCCAAAAAGATCCGACTTTATCCGCCGAGCACAAAGCGGCTGCCATCCGTTTGGCTCAAACCCTGACTGCGGCGCGCAGTGAAGTGCGCAACCAGAGCCAAAAAGATGTCCTGGAAGAACGTTTACAAAAGCTGATTGAATCCCGTAATGCCTATTCCATGATGGCATTTGAATCATTGGATATATCTGAGACAGAAGTGACGCCGGAAATGCTCGAAAATCCGGAGCTGCACCGCCGTGTGAAGCTCTCGGGCGCCATGAAAAAATTGATCAATGAGGCGAATAACAATATCAGGACATTGCGCGAAGAAATTGCGGATTTGGCCGGCGAAGCTGCGGATGCGTCTTTGGAAGAAACGGGTGAATATGAATTAGCCATGGATCCGGATGAGGATTCCGAACGGTCAGAAGATACGCTTGAATTCGTATTAAGCGATGTGATCGGGGAGGACGCTCAACTTTCGCAAGCGCCGACCCCAGAAAGAACCGCCCCTGCAACAGGACAATCCGCCGAAACAGCCACTGCCGCAGAACCCGAAGCCGCTGTCACGCCCGCGACGCGCGTGCGGACCGCAGTCAAGAAGGTGCTTTCCAATCGCAGAAATATGCTGATCGGTGCCGCGGCAGCCGGTGTGGCCGGTTTGGTGACGTGGATGTTCAGCGGTACGGATGAACGAGAACAAATTGCCGAAGTCGAGGAAGATCTGCCTTTGGCGGATGATCTTATATTTTTACCCGAAATCGACGTACCGGCACCCGCGATAGACCCGAACTTGTTTCTTGAGCCGGTCGATTTAACAACCCCTCCTCATACGGTTCCGGTTATTGATCTTGATCCTGCGGTGGTCGGTGTAACGGGACCCGGCGCGGTTGTGGAAGCCGAAATCCTGCCGGATCTGAATACTTCGATTGAAATCATGAATAGCGCCGAGGCGCCGGAAGAAGAGCTGATACGTCACGTTAAGAATATGGTCTGGGATCGCCCCGATATCGTCAACGCCGTGATAGACGGCATGAAAACGGTGGGCGAAGCGAACGGAAAATTGAAGGGAGCGAAAAACATCGTTCAGCGTCTGGAAGACAAATGGCGCATAAACCGCCGTTTGAGCGATACGGATATTCTGGAAGATGAATTAAAAGAAGTTCTGCGTTTCATGGATTATGCCGGCGTCGGAAAAAAAGAAAAGGATAAGCCTGAAATCAAAGCCTACGTGGATTTCCAAACGCATGAACAGAAGAAAAATTACACGGAGTTGGATTGGTATAAATATTTCTTCGCGCCGCTCTTCAAGGAATTGGGAATGGACGGCAATATTGAAGACCGGAATTTCGGTAAACATTACGCCTTCCGCGTCGCCTTTATCCGCGCTTTCGCCGAAGAGATTCGTAAAATCAAGATTGAAATGGACCGAGGCATTCTGCCGCCGCATGGTCTGGCCCGTTACCGGTTGATTTTCGGAGCCGGTCGCTTTGACTCGGTAGATTTGGTGCATTTGGAGCGGTCTTGGCGTGAACTCGAAGTCATGCGTGAGCGCGATGCCGACAAGAAAACGACCCTGCACGGGGATTACCGCCTTCAGGAAGTCTTAGGATTCGTCTATGAGCGGGCCGCCTCTTCGTTTTTTAACCAACAGCAAGTCGCAATGGTGAAGGCCATTCAAAACTATGCGGATCAATTTTTAAACCGGACCTTGATCCCGCCGATTACCGTGGATCAGGCCTTGCATGGGCTGCAGCTTGAATTAAATAAAGGCAATATCGGGTTGGTACTGCGCAAAGTTTTCGGGGACCATTTCCAGGATCCGTTCAAGTCGCTTCCTTATATTCTAAGCCGCATCACGCATTTTTATCTGCTCGGTACCTTTCAAGATCCTTATCTGGACATTCGCTGGCAGAACGTGCTTTTGGAACAGCAGGGCATTCGCCGAGGCGACTTACCAACGGATCAGCTCGATTCCGAAGGTAATATCCGCACACGTACGGTGGGTGCGGGCATAAACAAGCGTGATGAAATGGTGCCGCCTGATCAACTATTACCCGTGCAATATGAACATGAACTCCGTCTTTTTATCGAAGGCCGCTTTCCTTTTAACCGCGAACGTGTCGGATCTCTTAAAAAACTGTACCGTGACCGCTTCTTTGCCAACGGCAATTTGGAAGATATTGCTCAGGGGCAAGCGGCGAAGATTCTCATCGAATTGGCCGGACTGCCCGGCAAGATTCAAGGTGCCGAGATTTTCAATATCAGCGCGATTCAAGGCCGGGAACTCGAATGGATACGGGGACGTTCTGAGGGAGACCGCGAAGTCGCACGCTTAGTCGCCTCGAAGTTTCACCAGCACATTTTTAAGGTTGCCGAAGCGCTTGAAAGCCAAATGGATGACCACATCAAGATCAACCGCCTCATTGCCCGTTACAAAGGCGAGTTGGACCACCGTGTCCGCAGCGTGGATGAAAGGTCCCGCATTACGCTTTTCGGGGAAGAAGCCTCGGAAGGTATGGCGGAAACGCTGTTTGAATTCCGGGAATCGAATCCCGTTGCTCAATTCGTCGAAGAGCGCGACTTTATTCAGCATTTTGTGGATCTTCAGGCCATGGATCCGGATTATCTGGCCCTTTATGACGAGGAATTGGGATTTTTCTTTAAAAAAGAACTCGGCAAAACGCATGAAACTTATTTTCAGCGTTTCATGTCGGGCCGCTATGTCCAGGACTTCGGCGTGAAGGGGCAGGGCGCGGAAGTGAAAACCATTGATAATTTGGAAGAAGCAATGCAGCTCAGAAAATTGCTGATGGAGAACTTTAACAGCATTCCTCCGGAAAACCGGCTTCAATTTTACACCTTGATGGCCTTAATTGAGCAGGCGGAATCTTACCCTGAATTTTATAAAGCCCGGAGAAATCAAGCCTGGGTGGACTTGGGAAAATACCTGATGGGGCTATCCGCCAACATCTCGAACCCGGGATTGCTTGAAAACCGCTTAACGACGCTCGAAGTTTCTCAACACGAGCGTCTGCGCGCGTTATACGCATTGCTCGTCGCGAGCACGCGCGATTTGATTTTGAACTATTACAAAAATGAACGCACGGCGCGCCTCAAAGGCGCCTATGACCGAGCGGCGCGCATCGCCCTGAAAGAAATGGAAGGGATTTACGGCGCAAGCATCGACATGTCGGATGTCGAGGAATCGGAAGATTTAAGGCGTCAATTCAGCGAAATCTTCAATAAGCAATTACCGGCCGCGGTAGAAAGAGAAAAACAAAAATACAGCGTCATGCTGGCCGTGCGCCCCGCTTTACAGAGCCTAATCAGCCGCGATCTCGATTTAAGCGACCCTACCTACGAAGATCCGGCCCGGCTTTCACGGTTGGTGGATACGTATCTGGACCGCGGCATCAGCCCGGCCACGATCGCCCGCATTGTAAAAAATGCAAACACCCTCATGACAAAAAATGAGCTCAAATCCCTTTTGACCGAATATGACGCGATTCTGGATCAAGGAGAAGGTTATTTCGAAGGGGAATGGCTTTTTGACATCAACCCCGATTCCACAATTGATGAAAAACTGAAACAGCGCGAACAAATGGACCGGCGTTTCGGCCGTGCGCTGGCTTTGGGTGAGCTTTATACGGTTCTTGGTGAGACGGAATTCAAAAAAGAAATCCAAAGAAAAATCGACTATTTCACGGATGACAACCCGCTGCGCGTTGCCGTACTGAACGGATTAAGAGAAGCGCTTGAGTTTGCCCGGAAAAACTTTCTTGAGCAAATAACCCTCATGCGTGAGCTAAACGGTCAAATCGCCGCGCTGAATCTTGAGTTGACGGACTTGAACCGCGAATTGGAACAAGTCAAAAAGGAAAAAAATCCCGTCCGCGAAATGGAATTACGGGGAATCATTGACGATAAGACACGCGTTAAAAATGAATTGAAGGGGCAGCTTGACGCCATTTATGAAGCGGTTCAGACGGCGCGCCGCGCCTTTGCCGAGGCCCTGCGCCGTCTCGGGGAATTTTCAAATCAGTTTGCCAAAGACCGCATGAAAACCCTGCTCGATGTCAGCCGGGCGCATGAGAATTTGAAGCGGGACCTTTTTGACAAAGATGCCGTGCGCGTGGGGGATCAATTGCATCCCGATGATGCGAAGCGACGCCAACATGACCGGAGCAAAAGACAGGTCCGGAAACGCATACAGGAAATCGAACATGAGCTCCAAAACCGCGACCGCAGGCATTTAGCCGAATGGGAAAACCTGCAGCGGGAGCTCGACCGCCTCCGTGGGGAAGTCGATAATTTCTTTGCGCGGGACGCCGACAGCCAGGGAGCCCTTGAAAGCTTTTTAAGCGGTATTGTCAACACGGCGCGTTCGGGCACCATCAGCGAAACGGAAGCGCTCCGTCAGCATCAAATTCGACGCCGCGCTCTTATTAAAATTTTGGAAGACTACCGGAAATTCCAATGGGGCGAACCGTCTGACTTTAATTTTTCCGTGACCTCACCCATAGGGGGAGCCGCTCCCGCGAAGCATGTTCTGGAATGGGCGCTTGAAGTCGCACCGGCTTTATACCGCAATATTTTGCCGCAACCCGCGCAATTGCCGGACTTTAATCTTGAAACTTACGTTCATAACAGCCGCGTCGAAGGTATGGTGAACGGGGTATTGCTCCTTCTCCTGAACCCGGATGAAATGCCGGCTGACGTAAACGGTGCCGCTTTTCACACAGAGCTTGTCCGGGTCAGCCGGAACAGCATTGATTATGCCAACTGGATTGTTTTCCTTTCCTTCATTAAAGGCGATACACGGGAACGCTTTTTACGCATGACCTTTGAAGATGTGTGGCAGCAAGACGGCTGGTACCGCCGTTATCCGGGATGGATGGCGCGCCGGTCGCATGAAACGATTGTGGATTCGGACACGGTTCAGCATTCCATACAATCGCTTGAGAATGACATCAAAACGCATGTTGCGAAATGGAATCAGAGTAAGCGTGCATATGACAAGCGCCTGCAAGAACTCGGCGCCGAGAAGGACGCCCGCACCCAAGATTTGGCGAAGCCCAACCTGTCGGCGCGTGAACGCACCGGCATTCAACGAGATATTCAGCGGCTTGAGCGGGAGATTCAAACCCTTGAAAGCCGGCAGGCCGAAGAGGATTTAAAAAACGCCCAGGATCAGAAAAACCTGGAGCAGGCCCTTGAAACGCTTCGTCAGGATTGGAATCAAGGCAGATATTATCGCAATCAAGATGTGCAGGAGGCGTTCGAACAGTTCAAGCGCATTCTTCCTTATAAGGGGTCCTATCAAGGTATCTTATTCCAGCTTTGGATTTCGGAAATGAAGCGGCATCGCGGTATCACGCAGAAATCCGGTGCGGCTCAAGCCATTCAAGCACTGGCCGCAGCGGACTTGGGTCAAAATCTGATTGAACAAGTTGAAATGGATAAACGCACCTTTTTGGGCCGCGGACTCTTTTACCTTGCCGCAAGCGCGGTGCGTTCTGAACTGAGATTAGACCGGCGCGATTTCATGAAAGCGGGAGCGGCTGCCATGACGGCTGCCGGCTTGATGGGGTCCGGTTCAAAGGCCGAAGCGCAAGTTCGCGCAATGGGAGGAACCGCCTTTGATGAACAGAAGGCGCGGCAGATTAATTATTATCTGAATCGCGCGAATTTCAAGCGTTCCGTCCATGAAGCGCAGCGTTTTTATGAAAGCATTTTGGGCCCCGGTAAGTTTCCGAAGCTTGATACGTTGACGATTGCGGATATTGATCCGGACCGCGTGGATCCGGAAGTGAACGGACTCTTGCGCGGATTCTTAAGCGGTGCGGCGGATTACACCACTGACGGCGGCAATAAAACGGACATGCAGCGCTGGGATGAAGCGTGGGATCTTTATCATAA
>JBFHCO010000062.1:0-10209 GCA_041585205.1 Candidatus Omnitrophota bacterium
ATGACCGCACACGGTTTCTCAGGGAACGCGCCTTCCCGATATAGAGAATTTCCCCTTCGGTATCTTTCATGAAATAAACACCCGGGGTTAAAGGGAATTGGTTCACCCTTTCACGCAACGATTCGGCGGACATTTAAACCTCTTTGGACGGACGCCTTCTCAGACCGTGCAAAACCTCTTTCACTTCGGAAACCCTGAAGCAAAAACAAAATACGAAATAACCCGCGATCGAGACCAGCACGGCGCTCAAAATATGCAAGGCGCGGGATAATAAATGGTAAGCGGAAAACCACCCCGACAGAAAATGAAACGCCCCCACGCAAAGGGCACCCATGGCGGCCGCGGCAAACAGGATTTTGACAAAAGAGAGAACTAAAATGCGCGTATCCAAGCGTGCAATGCGCTTTTGATAAATAATAAGAAGAAGCACGAATTGCAAAATCCCCGACAGGGATGTCGCCAAGGCCAAACCGGCCTCCCTTAGCGGAACCATTAAAATGAGATTTAAAACGACATTTGAAATCAAGGCCACGACACCGATTTGAACGGGCGTGCGTGTATCCTGCACGGCGTGGAATCCCGCCGCGAATATCTTTTGTCCCGAATAGGCGAAGAGTCCCACGGCATAACATAAAAGCACCGTCGCCGTCCGCACCGTGGACAGCGCGTCAAATTCGCCCCGCTCGAATAAAATTTGCACAATCGGTTTCCCCAGCACCATGAGCCCGACGGATGAAGGTAGAATAATCAAAAAAATCGCTCTCAGGCTGAAAGACATGGTCCGGCGCACCTGGTCGATCTCATTTTTGGCCATATGATGTGAAATCGCGGGCAATAAAGCCGTTCCCATGGCAATGGCAAAAATGCCGAGCGGAAATTGCATAAGCCGCGTGCCGTACCACAGGCTGGAATTAGCCCCGGGGCCGATGGCTAAGGCGAGCGTCATATCGACCATGATATTGATTTGAACGACGGCGAAACCCAAAATCGATGGCAACAACAGCTTCCCCGTTTTGATCAGTTCGGCGGATAAAAGATCCCACACCCACCGTATCCGGAATCCGAGCCGGTACAGCGCGGGGATCTCGACAAACAACTGAACGGCGCCGGCCCACAATAAAATCACGGCAAGCCACCGCGTTTGAGACGCAAGCTCCGGTCCGGCATTCGGTATGATCCACAAGACACCGGCGATCCAGGCCGTATTCAGGATCACGGGGCCCAAAGAAGGGATGAAAAAGTGGCGGTGACTGTGGGAAATACCCATCCCCAAGGCAAACAGTGATACGAACCACAGATAGGGAAAAAGAATGCGTAAGAGGTCGACCGTTAAATTCAGTACAGGCGGCAACGTCGTGAACCGCAGTATGACATTCAGCGCCACTTCCATGACTAGCAGAAACAAAAGCAGTCCGCTCGCCACCGTCGTGAGCACCACATTGGCGAAGCGGAACGCCTCTTCGCGGCCCTTTTGCGCCAGCGTTTCGCTATAGACCGGAATAAAGGCGCTTGAAAGCGCCCCCTCTCCGACAAGGCGCCGGAAGAAATTGGGAATCATGAAGGCATAGATGAACGCGTCCCACTGCCAGCTCGTCCCGAAACTGCGGGCGCTCACCACGTCGCGCAGCATTCCCAAGATACGGCTGAGAAAGGTCCAAAAACCCATCAGGCTCGCCGCGCGGATCACGCGATGTTGAGAATGCGCGTCAGACCCGTTGACACCCTTCAGGTCCTGTGATACATTGTGCCCACTTTTTTCCATATCGAGGATCTCAATGCCCAATATTCGTTCAGCGAAGAAAAGAATGCGTAGCGACGCCAAAAAGCGCGATCGCAACCAGACTGCCATATCCGAGCTCAAAACACTGGATCAGAAACTGCGCAGTATGACGGACAATCCGGTAAAGGCCAAGGAATTTGCTCGTCAGGTGATTTCCCGTTTTGACCGGGCGGTTTCTAGGGGAATTATTCCCCGCGGCCGCGCCGACCGCAAAAAATCCCGCATCGAACGTTTTCTCGTTCAAATCAGCAAAAAATCTTAAGCGGTGGCTTCCACAAGCCAGCTCTCAAGCGCGACCTCTCCGTCTGTCCGTCCCGATTTGATCTTCCAATCGATTTGAAACAGGCCTTCGAGAGCCCGTTCCAGGCGCTCCCTTGAAAAAGGTTTAAGCTGCCGCATCAAAAAAGGGACTTGGCGCGGAGACATTTTACATTTTCTCATAATTGTGCTTTCAGGCTCGCCTTCTTCCAGCAGGACCTTAGCCAACCAAAGCCGTCGTATCTGCCAATGCAGCAAACCTATTAAAGCGACCGTTTGCCCATCCCCTTCTTCCAGCAGTTGTTTGAGCAGCGCAAGTGCGGCGCCGGTCTGTCGCGACGCGATCGCATCGGTCAATTGGAATACATTGACCGCTTTAAATTGTTCCTGAAAGATGTCCACCATCGTTTCATCGATCGTGGAAGCTTTGCCCGCATAAGCGATGAGACGGTCGAGTACGGAATCCAAAAAAGACGGCACTTCCCCGTAATCCTGCTGCAAACGCGTCAACGCGCCCGGCGTGATGGTTTTACCGAAGGATTTCAGTTTTTCGCGGATATAGCGGACGGCCTCGTTCGGTGATTTTTCCTCCTCCAAAAAATACACATCGCCCCGTTTCTGCAAAAGCTTGACCAGCGCGTCATTTTTTTTGATTTCAAGATCCTGAAACACGAGAAAACTTCTCTCCGTCGGCGCCTCGAGATAGGCGGACAGCATTTCCACGGATTCCTTGTTCATTTTATGAAGGTCTTGGATGCGGAACATCTGCGCCGAAACGAGAAACGGCAACGTGCGCGCCTGCTGCAGTACGTTCTCAAACGGGGCGTCGGTCAAATGAACGGTTTGACAGGCGATATCACCGGAATAGGTCTTATCGATTTGAGTTTGGATTTGTTTGAATTTTTCACCGGCGAGAAAGGCATCGCCGATGAGGAGGTATGCGGGACGGAGAGATGCGGACATCAGATTGAAAGAGTACCGGGTACCGGGTACCGAGTACTTTGAGTCAGGCAATGAGAAAAATGATACGGCAAAGAATAATTCATGAATATCGAATCAAAACTTTTCTCGGTACACGGTACTCGGTACTTCCTTACCAATCTTCCACGACGCGGTCGACGACGTTGCGAGCAAGCCGATCAATGGCCACCAAGGCGGCATCGCCGCGATTGAGTGAGCGCACATCACTGACGAAATATTCTTCATCGCCAGAAAAACGGGGCTCCTCCCAAATCACCTGATTGGTTTTGGCATCAAGCAGTTTCATCGAAAGCACCACAAACAGGCGGTACTCCTCCACGGATTCCAGATTGGAAAAACGCACGCCTTCTTGTTCAAAGGCGACGAGTTTCGCGTCTAAGATGGCATCCGCGTCTTCCTGTTTCACGACCTTGAGGTTGCCGTCCTGCTGAAAACGGCGGATGATGGCGTTGGTGATCGTCATTTCAAGGCCGGGTTCATAGGCATAAACATGCTGAATCGGGATTTCATTGCGCACGGTCATGACATAAATGGATTGCGTATTATTGGGGAGGACGGTTTTATTGGTATAACCGCAGCCGGAAATCGAAAGACAAAATATGAGAGCGAGGAGTGACAAAAATGAGGAACATTTCATGAAGCCGCCTTATGGGTTTTTTCGGATCTCAAAGCGGTCCATTTCCCGGCTAAGGAAATCCCGTCTGAGTTCAAGTTGCATTAACCGGTCTTCCAGTCGCCCGCGCTCTTCCAGCAAATCCTGCGTGACGGCCCGCGATTGAATCTTCTGAACGACCTTGTCTATTTTTTTGATTCGCGATTCCAGAATGGAAAGTTCTTCGGCTTCCAATTCATTTTCCTTTTGAATGAGTTTACGGATCTCTTCTTCGATGTTGCGCAACTCGCTGCGTAGCTGCACCTCTTGTTTGGTCAATGCCTTCTGGCGCTTTTGATAGCCCTTATCAAGCTGCGTCGCGTCCATTTCCTTTTCAAGCGCCCGGACCTGTGTCTCAATCATCGTTTTTTCCCGCTCATAAGCCTGATGCCGGTCGTTCAGTCTGTCAGCGAGGGTTTGAATCTCACCCTGCAATGCCAGTTCTTCCTCGGAGACCGGCTCTTCAGTTTTTTCCACAGTCACCGTCTCCGGAACATCCGGCGTTTCCTTTATCGCAGGCGCGGCAGGCGCTTCCGGCGCGCCGTGCTGGACGGCATTTTCTTCGATGACAGCCGTCTTAACATCAATGGCCCGATCCACGCTCTTAAGTTCAGCCTTCATGGCATCCAATTCACGGGTTTCTTGATCTAAAAGCTGAATAAGCATTTCCTGGCGATTCTTCTTCGGTATGAGGCGCTTGGAACTGTCCACCGCTTCTCGGATAAACTCATAGGGTACCGTGACAATCGCGGATCGAAAATTGAAGCCGCCTTCCAGCGAGGCCTTCGCTTTCAGAATCTCGAGTTCCTTCTGAAGCTTCATCAATTCATTGCTTTTGGCTTCGATCACAAGACTTTCCAATTCGATTTCGTGCTTTAAGGCAAGCGCCCGCTCGGCTGCGGCTGAATCCGGTGCAATGGCAGACGCAGATCGGGTAATCTCGACATCCCGGTCAGGCAGTCCGAAAAGAAATGCCTTGCCCAACTTCGCAAAACCGACCACCGGGCTCGCTACAGCGCGCGCTGTTTGAGAAACCATCCCTCCGCGATGCACCTCCAGGAGATCATCCAACTCTTCGAGCAATTCCCTTTTCTTTTTGTGCCGGTCCTGAATTTCTTCATAGCGGATGCGAATGTCTTTTTCCTTGCGCTTGATTTGCCGGCGCAATTGATGCGGATCCACTTCTTCCTTTTGTTCCAGCATGGTGAGCAAGCGCTTTCTTTCCTGCAGCGCCAGCTCGGCGTCAAAGGCATGGCTGAGCGTTTCCGTCAAACTGGATTGGGCCGCGATTTTTTCTCGCAAATGCATGCGCTTCTCAAGCAGCGCCTCGACGGACTGCTCTTCGAGCGGCTGCTCTCCCCCGTCAAAAGGATTCAGCACGTCAATGGATTTCGCCACTAGTCCCGCGGAAGCCGTAACTGCCGCCACCGGAAGTTTCACGACGGCCATCAGCGCGGTCTGACCGAAACGCTCTTCATAAAGTTTGCGTTTTTGTTCCAATGCATCTTCAAGAGCCTCAATTTCTCCGCGCGTCACGTCCAATTTGTCACGGCGGCTTCGCAGTTCATCTCCGCCTTCCGACATGTTCCGCAAGACCAGCTCTTCCTGCGCCATTACAAAACCGGCGGATTCCAGCCCGCGCAGTGAAGCCACGACTTCGCTGTACTGCTTGTAAAGCAATTCCTTTTCTTCGAGAAGCGATTTCTTCTCGCTTGAAATCTTGTAAAATTTCTTGGCTTCCAATTGATGAACTTCTTCGAGCTCGCTCGGTGATTCACCAATGAAGGGTAAGAATTCCAGTGAAAAGATCCCTTCCTGTTTGACGCCCAATTCATGCCGCCAGTCACCGAGCTGCGCCTTTTCATCCGCCAGATCAGCCTGTTCGGTTTCTAGTGAGGCCGTCCACCGGTCGAAGGCCCGTTTGAGATCTTCGGACGGATTGGTTTTGAGCATTTTCTTTTTCTTTTTCTCGAGAGTTTTCATCTTCTCGCGAAGCTCGCGTTCGCGCCGTTTGATATCCTTGGAGCGTCTTTCCAAACTGTCGCTTTTGCTCTTTTCGATGGATTTTTCTTTTTGTTTGAGGCGATCCAGCTGGCGCTCAAGCTGCTTTCTCTCGAGGGAATCCGCTTCGGAAGTATTTTTCAGAGAAGCTTCGATTTTTTTGATATCGACCGCGATCCTTTCTTCTTCCGAGGAAAGGTATTTGACCGGCTCCTTGAGAGATTTCATCCGCTCCATGGCCTTCTGGCCCCATTTTGTGTGGGGGTACCGTTTGGCTATATCGGAGTAATAAATGAGAGCACTCTGAAGATAATCCTGCTTTTCATAATAAAGCCCGATTCGATAATTTTTTTCGGCGTTTTTTTCATCGATTTGCTGTCTCAGGGCCGCGGCTTTCTCCGAAACAGTGGTGTCTTGATAGTAAGCGAGGAAACGATCCACTTCCTCAGCCGCTTCATCAAGGGCGCGCTGATCGCGGAACTGGGCTGAAGACTTTAAATACGCGCATTCGGCGATTTGAAAACGGGCGTCGGCCACAAACGGGCTTTGCGGATAATTATCGATGATGGCTTGAAAGGCCTCCATGGCCTGGTCAAAACGGCCCCACTTTTTGTAACTCAAACCCAGCCGGAACCGCGCCTTATCGCCGTAATCGCTATAAGGCGCAACCTCAGCGATATGCTGAAACACTTCGACAGCCATGGGAATGGAAGGCAAAATTTCAAGCCCCATCAACTTGGCTTTTTTCCCTGAAAGAAAGAGATTGCCGATGCGGTACTGACGCTCGACTACTTCGTTCAGCCGGTCGGTTTGAGGGTAAATTTTAAGAAGACGCTTGTAAGCTTCAAAAGCCTTTTTGAAATCAGCCTGCTCCTCGGCGATGCGGCCGATGCGGTATTGAGCTTCGGGCGCAACAGGTGCTTGGGGAAATTTCTTGAGAAGTTCTTCGAACTGCTTTTCCGCGTTGCCGTAATCCTTTTCGCGGTAGATGCGCATCGCGAAATCATACTGTTCTTCAGCGGAATCTTGCGCGCCGGTTTCCGAATTCACAAACTTTCCAGCCTCGGGCGACCACACCCAATACGCCCAAGAATTCGCGGACAAAAAGATGCAAACCACGGTGAAGGCTAGAACCTTCTTGATTTTCATAACTTATTCAATGACCTCGACTTGTGGGAACTTAGAAGGCCGATACTATAGCATGTCTTTTTGAAATAAGTCAACACAGGAATCCTTGCGCAGGCTGAAAAAGTCGGATGAATGTTAGTTTTGCGTATCCTCTTTAAATGATGGAAGTTAGATTGGCTTCAATTCTGATATGATCCCCCCTGCATGTGTTTGAATTAAGAGTTTTTCGTTCGGTCGCGCAATGGCTTCGTATGGACGTGCTTGTATGAGACCCGTCTGGAACGAGACAGCACCCTGTTTTTTCAGATCCAGCAGTCCGATGTCGCGTTCGGCTGATCTCAGTTTGAGATTCTCAGAGGCATCGTAGGTGACAATAAAGTCGGGGTCCATCCATTCGAAAAGACGTTTAATGTCGCCGTCGGAGCCTCCCGGCGCGGCCGGCAGAATCAAAATGTCAATTTGACCGAGTGCGTCCGAATGTCGTTGAAGCTCCTGAAGCGCCGTCAGATCCAGTGCAGGCAGAAAAAGAAAATGCCAATCTTTATAATTGATTTGAACGAGCGCCTGCTTTTTTATCAACCCTAAAATTCGGATTTCTCCGCCAGCCTGCTGAATTCGGGCCTTTTGAAAAAAGGGCGCGCGGTTGATTTTATGAGACAATTCTCTCTCGACTGACCGAAAGTCGTTCTCGGCCTTTTTGGAATACAGAAGATAATGGGTTGCCAGATTCGCGGTTAGGCTGCGTAATCCGCCCGTATGGCGTTTGTAACCGTCGGTCAAAATCACACCCGAAAGCGTGTTAATCCCTTTGGATCGCAAGTAAGGAACAACCAGCCAGCGTCCCTGGTCGGAAGGAAAATTTCTGCCGGCATTGATCAGCCAGTGTTTCCGGTCCGGCAACTCAAGATGCATAATTTCATTTCTCCCCGCCGCAAGAACCGTCAGTACGAATGGCGGGTCGCCTCCCTTCCAAAAAAAAGTTGCCGCGGTCAATAAGCACAGTCCCCAGGCAGTCGCGCTGCCTAACCGCCACCGGAATGCATTTTTTGTCCTAAGTAACAGCGCGGCCGCAAGCAACGTGTAATAGAGCGCGATTTGCAACGCTGATGGTTGAGGAACGTACCAATACCCCCAGCGCAACTGAGCCAACCACTGTATCCACGCCGTCCCCAAGGCCAGGAAATAGCCCGATGCCCAACTCAGACAAGAGCTGACCCAGGGTAGGGCATGGAGCAGAAGCGCTAAAAAACCGTTTAATAAAGCAAGATGGAAAAGCGGAATCGCCAAAACATTTGCAAGCAGACTCACTGGAGAAAAAATATTAAAGTAGTGCGCAATAACGGGAAAGGTTCCGATTAAAACAGCGAGGCTGCGCGTCAGGCTTTCTTTCCATTTCCACCTGGCAAGGGCTTCGGGTAAGACGTAAACCAGAGAAAAAACGGACAGGAACGAGAGCTGAAAGGAAAGCTGCGTCAAACTCATTGGTTCGATCAGCACGAGCATCACAAAGGCCAAAAAAAAGGTATTTAAGAAATGCGGTTCGCGGTCCAAAAGGAGCGCCATAAAAACGGTTCCGGCCATCCACCCGGCACGTTGCACGGGAATCCCCCATCCCGCCAAGACAATCTGAATCCCGATCACTGTCAGGGTGATGACGGCCGCCCGACGCTGCCCGATTCTCAGGAAAATCAGCAGTGTGTAAATCCCGCCGGCTACAAGCGTGATGTGCAGGCCGCTGATGGCGAGCAAATGCGCCGTCCCGGTTTTCATCAGATCTTCTCTTAATACCGGATCGATTCCTTTGCGCTTGCCTAGAATCAGCGCCTGCAACAATGCGGCGGCTTCAGGCTTGAACGTGCGGTCAATCAAAGCGCTCACCCGCGTGCGCCATGCCTCCACCCACCGCAACGCGGGATAGCGCGCGTGAGGCTTCAGGATGCGCAGCGCCGGCCTGCCGTATCCGTTCAGCACCGAAAAAATTTTGCGTTCGGCAAGATACTTTGCGTAATCAAACTCACCGGGGTTCTGAGCGGGCGCGGGTTGATCCCAATCCCCCCACAGCCGGACATGGTCACCCACGGCGGGGATTTCACCGGGATTGAATAAGAAAATTTGCACGCGGCCGCCGGCCTCATGGAATTCTTTTCCCGTGCGCGAGCGGAATAATACGTTTTCGGATTCCAAAATAAAGGAAATGGTGCGCCGTTTACCGTTGATTTTTATTTCGGGAGCGGAGCGGACCCAACCCTGCAGACTCACCTTGTTCCCCGAGGCCCAGGCGCTGATCGTTTGCTGCGGTTGAACGGAGCGGACTTGCGCATACAGCCCGCCGAAAAGGAACAGACCGGTTAAAAAGAGCGTGAAGAATGTCTTCCGACCCCGCAGGAGAATTAAGACGGGAAGTAAAATCAGTAAACCCGCAAGATGCCATACAAGCGGTGCCGGCATCCATGCCTGCCGCAAGATACCGAACGCGAGGGCAAGGGCAATCCAAGAAAAAGGCGCTTTCAAGAGCTGTCCCGGTCGGTAAGAATCATTACGGTTCCCGGAAAAGAAGTCTCACAATTCAAGAAGAGAAACACACCCGCCGTGACGAGTAATAAAATCAGAATGACAATCAATATGGTATGTTGAAGGTAAATGAGTGAAGCCTGTCGCGCCTTGGGGAGAGAATGCGTCTCTGACATGGATATGAAAAAAATGTATATATATTATTACTATATAGCATTTTTTAAATTTATCAAGAAAAATCGGTGCGGCGCGTTAGCGGGAAGCGGATAGTTCGAGAACTTTACCGTCCTTGCCGGCAAGGTCGATCGTGAAAGTCGCGTTCGGGCCGAGGGTGTAAGTCTCGGAGCGGCCGGTGGCCACATCCTTGACGCGTATTTTCCTTTTCGCCAGGGCGGCATCCAAGCACAGACAGGCGCTTTTATCCTCGGTGCCATTATTGACGACGACAAGATAATGGCGATTCCCCCTTTTAAAGAGTCCCGATTTGATGTCGCGTATCGAGGAGTGCACGC
This sequence comes from Candidatus Omnitrophota bacterium, assembly GCA_041585205.1. Taxonomy (GTDB): domain Bacteria; phylum Omnitrophota; class Omnitrophia; order Omnitrophales; family Aquincolibacteriaceae; genus JBFHCO01. Next base: position 9,824 of record JBFHCO010000062.1, read on the forward strand.
CCAAGGGAATTTCAAACAGGGCCAGAATCTCCATCAGGATTTCATTGGACGGCTCAACGCCGAGATGCAGGATTTTACCTTTGCCCACTTTTTTAATGTACCCGATGGTCTGTTTACCGTACCGGCCCAAATCCACCGTGATCTTCTGACCCGGCGGATCATCAAACACAAAAACCGAGCTGTTCAGCTTGATTTCAGGCCGTCCCGGCGCAAGACGCAAGCTGATTTGTCTTTTGAATTCGAATAAAATGCATTTTGGGTCCTCAAAGCCCACCATCTGACAGGTCTGGAAATTGTCGTCTTTGCGGGGATAGTTACGGAAGGCCACGAGAATTCCTCCCCGCTCGACATAGGCGCGCAGATTTTTCTGCGATTGCGGTTCCAGC
>JBFHCO010000063.1:0-10189 GCA_041585205.1 Candidatus Omnitrophota bacterium
GACGTGAGAATAAAATCATCATCACGATCGTCGTAGAGGAAGGGCAGCATTATGTGACGGGAGAAGTGAATATCGCCGGCAATCTGCTTTTCCCCGAATCCGAAATCTGGCAGGTGCTTCAAATGCTGCCGGGTGAGACTTATTCGCAATATTATTTGTTCCAGGATATCGAAAAGATCCGGGACTATTATTTTGATCAGGGTTACATGGAAGTTCGGATTGTCCCCGACGTGAAGTTGAACCGGGACACAGGTAAGGTGGATGTCTCTTATCAGATTACGGAAGGGGATTTGTTCTTTGTCGAAAAAGTGGTGATTCGCGGCAATACCAAGACCAAAGATATCGTGATCCGCCGCGAACTGCGCATCCGGCCGGGCGAACGTTTCGACGGCAAGCTGATTCGGAAATCCAAGCAGCGGCTTGACAATCTCGGGTATTTCGAAGACGTGACGTATGATACGGAACCTTCCGGTACGGATGTGAACCGTAAAAACATCATCTTTCGCGTGAAGGAAAAACGGACCGGAGAACTTTCCTTCGGCGGCGGTGTCAGTTCGGTGGATAAATTCCTCGGCTTTGCGGAAATCTCGCAGCGGAATTTTGATCTCTGGAACTGGCCGCGGTTCACCGGCGGCGGGCAAACGCTTTCGGTGCGGGCGCGCATCGGCAGCATCAGCCAGGATTTTAATATCAGTTTCGTCGAGCCGTATCTGTTCAACAAACCGGTTTCGATGGGCACGGATCTTTTCAGCATTCATCGCGACGATAAGAACGTCGACTTTGAACAGAAGCGTCAGGGTTTCAGCACGACGTTTTCACGGCTTTTCCGGGATGCCTTCCGGCTGGGTTCGGGATACACGCTCGAGCGGGTGGAGCTCGATGAAATTTCGGATGATGCGCCTCAGATCGTGCGGGATTTCGAAGGCACGAACTGGTTATCGCGCATTAAATTGTTCACCAGTTACGATACGCGCGACAACGTATTTGCTCCGACCAAGGGAATGTTGATTTCGGCAAGCGGCAGTTTGGTGGGCACCTTTCTCGGCGGCGACCAAGATTTTTATATTTTGGAAACCAGCTTTACGAAGTTTTGGTCTTTTTTTAAGAAGCATATGGTTGAATTTCGCGTCACGCTTGGCACCTCAGCCCCCTTGGGGGGGACGGATGATGTGCCGGTGTTCGACCGGTTTTATGCGGGTGGTTTGGGCACGGTGCGCGGTTTTGATTATCGGCGCGTCGGGCCCATCGAGGGCGGCGATGCCATCGGCGGCGAGAGTTTGGCCGTTGTGAATTTGGAATACACATTTCCTCTGCCCTTTCTGGACGCCTTTCGCGGTGCCATCTTTATCGATGCCGGTCATGTGAACGAAGATTCGTATACATGGGATATAGGCGAATTTTCAACCAGTATCGGGCCCGGCATCAAAGTACGCACTCCGATCGGACCTTTGGCATTTTATTACGGTTATCCCATTGCTAATGAAGACCCCGACGACGAAAACGGGCGTTTCGAGTTCAGTTTGAGTCGCGGGTTTTAACCTTTTAACAATCAGGAGGATCAACATGAAGTGTTTCAAGATATGGGCGTCTTTAATGGTTATCGGTTTATTGTCCTTGCCGCAGCTGTATGCCGCGGATGCAAAGTACGCCTTCATTAATGTGGCAAAGATCTTCGACGATTATACGAAAACCCAGGATAACAACGCCGCTCTGCAGGAAGCCGGTAAGAAAAAAGAGCAGGAACGTGAAGTCATTGTGCATGACATCCGTCAGATTAAAGACGAACTCGCGTTGCTTAATGATAACGCCAAAACAGATAAGCAAGAATTGTTGGATGGAAAACTGCGCGATCTTCAGGAATTCGATCAAAAGGCCAAACGTGAGTTGGGCGAAGACCGCAATAAAATGATCCGCGAGATTTTCAAAGATATCGATGATACCGTGCAGCGCTACGGTGAGCGCAAAGGCTATGACATGATTTTCAGCGACCGCGCACTGCTTTATCAGAATTCAAAATTTGATATTACGGAAGATGTCTTGAAGGAACTCAACAAGAATTACAAGAAAAAATAATGGTAAAGCAAAAAACACTCGGAAAATCGGTTTTTTTTAAAGGGCAAGGACTTCACACCGGAGGCCAGGTCGATTTCCATGTTCATCCGGCGGACCCGGATACCGGGATTGTGTTTTGCCGCGTGGATTTAGATCCAAACTTAAAAGTCCGAGCCTCGATTGTAAATTGCCGCAGCGATGAAACGCGTCAAACGGCACTTGTGATCGGCAAGGGTATCGTGCGGACCATCGAGCATTTGATGGCGACTTTCCATGGTCTCGGAATCGACAATGCCCTGGTTGAAGTGAACGGGGAAGAAATTCCGGGTATGGACGGCAGCGCCCGTGAATATGTCGATGCCTTCATGAAGGCGGGTTTGGTGGAGCAAGATGCGCCCCGTCAATGGATCGACGTCAAAGAACCGATTTATGTGGATCGCGGCGATCAATCCCTCATTGTTTTGCCGGCTCCGCAGCTATCCATTTCGTACACGCTCAGTTACCGGCATGAGGATTTAAGGGATCAATTTCTTTCGCTGCACATTGTCCCCGAAATTTTTGAACGCGAGTTGGCTTCAGCAAGGACTTTTTGTCTGAAACAAGAAGCCCGGCTGCTTCAAGCGCAGGGTTTCGGTAAAGGCGCGAATCTTCAGAATACGCTCGTTTTTGAACAAAATCTCCCGTTGGAAAACAAGCTTCGTTTTGAGGACGAGGCTTGCCGCCATAAAATGATGGACCTTCTCGGTGATCTTTTTTTGTGCGGTGGTTTTGTCCGCGGTCATGTGATCGCAACCCGCAGCGGGCATGCCTTAAACTTAGAATTGGCGAGGAAATTATCTATGGCAAAGCAAGGTCTCCCTAATCCGCTTCCTTCCGTTTTGTACGTGAACGATATTCAGAAAATCATTCCTCATCGTTATCCGTTTTTATTTGTGGACCGGATCGAAAATCTCCAGCCGGGAACTCGGGCGACCGGTTTTAAACAGGTCAGCGTGAATGACTATTTTTTCCAAGGCCACTTTCCGGGGCATCCGGTTATGCCGGGTGTATTGATGATTGAAGCCATGGCGCAGGTCGGGGGCGTGATCATGCTGAGCGAGCCTGAAAATTTGAATAAGATCGCCTATCTCATGAGCATTGATTCCGCAAAATTCAGAAATCCGGTCATGCCGGGCGATGAATTAAGAATGGAAGTGGAAGTGACGAAAAAGCGGGCCCGGACGGGCCAATGTTTGGGGAAGGCTTATGTGGAGGAGAAACTTGTATGCGAGGCGGAAGTGAAGTTCGCGGTCGTCGATCGGTCATAATTCACCCGACAGCGATTGTTCATCCTGATGCTGAGCTGGGCGAAGGCGTTGAAATCGGCCCCTTTTCCATCATTGCGGGAACCGTCAAAATCGGAGACCGGACGCGCGTGGGCGCCCGCGTTACGATAGAGGGACATACGACGCTCGGCGAAGAAAATCAGATTTTTACGGGAGCCGTGATCGGCAGTCAGACCCAGGATAAAAAATACGACGGCGGTACCAGTTATCTTCATATCGGAAATCAAAACAATATCCGCGAATACGTTACCATCAATCCCGGCACCAAAGAGGGAACCTCCACCGAGATCGGCGACGGCAATCTGCTGATGGCTTACAGCCATGTCGCGCACGACTGCATTGTTAAAAATAACGCCATTTTGGCCAATCAGGCGACGCTCGCGGGGCACGTGGTGATCGAAGACCGCGCGATCATCGGCGGGTTAAGCGCCGTCCATCAATTCGTCCGCGTCGGTGAATTAAGCCTGGTCGGAGGATGCTCCAAAGTGGTTCAGGACGTACCCCCCTTCATGATGGTCGACGGACATCCCGTGCGTGCATACGGTATCAATTCCGTCGGTTGTGATCGTGCCGGCGTATCTCGGGAAGAAAAAGAACTTCTGAAAAAAGCTTTCAAGATCATCTTTAAATCCAAACTTTCGACAAAGAACGCAATTTTGAAAATAGAAAGCGAATTGCAGCCCACGCCGGCCGTCAAAAAGATTCTGGACTTTTTGCTTGCTTCCGAGCGGGGTATTTGTCGTTAAGTCGGACCCCTGCTCGCCATTCAAGTTTTCCTGATACCATGAAATGAGGGTTAACGCATGAAGACATTGGGCATAATTGCGGGAAACGGGCGTTTCCCCGGTCTGGTCATTAAAGAAGCCCGCCTTCAAGGTTACCGTGTCGCGGTGTGCGCGATCGAAAATGAAGCGGATATGGCCCTTGAAAAAATGGCGGATAGCTGCGCCTGGGTCAAAGTGGGGGAATTGAAAAAACTGGTTAAATTTTTCCGTTCGGAAGGTGTGCATGAAGCCATGATGGCGGGAAAGGTCGAGAAGGTGCGCCTCTTTCAGGAAAATGTGAAACCGGATTTTGAGATGGTGAAGGTGCTGATGAAAACCCGCGACTTTAAGGACGATTCGCTTTTAACCGGCATTGCGGATTATCTGCACAGTGAAGGCATTGACCTCTTGGATTCCACCCGGTTTATGAAACAGGCCCTTGCCGGGCCCGGAGTTTTAGGCAAAAAAAAGCCTTCCAAGCAGGTGATGGAAGACATCCGTTTCGGCTTTCAAATCGCAAAGGCAATTGCCGGTTTGGACCTCGGCCAGACGGTGGTGGTCAAAAAAAAGGCTGTGCTCGCAGTCGAAGCGATTGAGGGTACCGATCTCGCCATCCGCCGCGGCGGTGAACTGGGCGGCGGCAAGGTGATCGTGGTCAAGGTTGCCAAACCTAATCAAGACATGCGGTTTGATGTCCCCACCATCGGTTTAAAGACGCTCAAAGAAGTGATCGCCGTGCGCGGTGAGGCGCTTGCCTTTGAAGCCGGCAAAACCATCTTGCTTGAGCAGGATGAACTCGTTGACCGGGCCAACCGCAAAGGCGTCGCCCTGGTGGGGGTCAATTCCGAATCATGAGCTCCGACGCGCAGCCATCAATCCAACCTCAGCCGGACCGCGAATCCATCGAGCTAACCGCCATTTATGAAATTTCTCTGGCGCTCAATTCTTCGCTTGATCTGCGGCATGTCATGCACAAAATTCTCGACATCCTCCATAATCGCATGGCGATGGAGCGCGGCACACTGACTTTGGTTGACGATAAAACTCAGGAATTGATCATCGAAGAAGCTCACGGGATGGCGGATGAACAAATTGAAAGGGGGCGCTATCACATCGGGGAAGGTATTACGGGGCGGGTGGTGGCGGCCGGTGAACCGTTTGTCGTTCCAAGCGTCGGGAAGGAACCTCTTTTTTTAAACCGCACGGGTTCCCGCGGAAAAATCGATCCCAATAACATTGCTTTTATTTGTGTGCCGATCAAAGCGGACCAGAAAACGATCGGCGCCTTGAGCGTGGACCGGTTGTTTCAGGAAAATATTTCCTTCGAAGAAGATGTGCGGCTTCTTACGATCATCAGCTCCATGGTGGGGCAGGCCGTGCGCATTCATCGCATGATGGAAAAAGAAAAGGAAAAGCTTCAGACGGAAAATATCCGCCTCAAATATGAGCTCAAAAAAAAGTTTCATCCGACCAACATTATCGGCGAAAGCAAGCGCATGGCGGATGTGTACGCATCGATTGAGCTGGTCAGTCAAACACCGGCGACCGTCATGCTGCGCGGTGAAAGCGGAACCGGCAAAGAGCTGGTGGCCCATGCCATTCATTACAATAGCGATCGCGCGAACAGTCCTTTTATCAAGGTCTCATGCGCGGCTCTGCCCGAAACATTGCTTGAAAGCGAATTATTCGGTTATCAAAAAGGTGCCTTTACGGGCGCCGCTGCCAACAAAATCGGTCGTTTCGAATTAGCCAACGGAGGCACGCTCTTTTTGGATGAAATCGGCGACATATCGCCGAGCACACAAGTTAAATTATTGCGCGTATTACAGGAAAAAGAATTTGAAAGAGTCGGCGGCACGGAAACCATCCGTGTCAATATCCGGCTCATTACGGCCACAAATAAAGATCTGGAAAAGGAAGTGCGTGAAGGCCGTTTCCGGGAGGATCTTTATTACCGTCTGAACGTTGTTCCGATTTTTATCCCGCCTCTTCGCGAAAGAAAGGAAGACATTCCCATCCTGGTGAATCATTTTCTGAAAAAAGCGAGTCAAGAAAACCGCAAACAAGTGCAGTATGTTTCGGACACGGCCATGGACTATCTCATGCAATACGCCTGGCCCGGCAATGTGCGTGAATTGGAAAATGCCATCGAACGCGCGGTGATATTGTGCCAAACTGATGCGATATCCCCCGAACTCTTTCCGATTCCGGGTGAACAGAAAACACATCCCGTGTTGATGGGATTCAACCCGCGCGTGCCGCTTTCAAGTTTAGAGGAAACATCCGCTGCGGCGGACTCGAAAAACACTCTGACGCAGATGGTGGAAGACCTGGAAAAGCAGAAAATTGAGGAAGCCTTACGCGAGACCAAAGGCAATCAGCGCAAAGCCGCCCGCATGCTCGGCATTACCGAGCGCATGCTCGGTTACAAGATGAAGCGATACGGTCTGAAATAGCCTCCGGCTGGGATAACCTTCGATACCATAATAGGTTGGGTCATAGCCACTAAAATGTTGCCTAAAAACCCATTTTTTACAAAATTGTCGCTTTTTCAAAGCCTGGCATGGACTATTCAAAGGGATTTCCCTCATACGCAGTCATAGGGATGCCAATTGGCATGACCGTTGCAAATATACAGTCAACCCGCGGTTTGTCTTACCCAGGAGCCGTTTTTCAGGCTTCGATTTCAGCAACGGATTCGGCCTGTAACGCTTGCTAGACAAGGGAAAAAGGCCGATCGGACAATCGTTTTTCGGCTTTACAACGCTGGGGAAGTTCGCTAGTATACGGTGCTCGTAGCTCCGAAGACCCCCTAAGAATCTTCGTAGTGAATAGTCCCGTTACAATCATCTAAAGGAGGAAGTTTCAATGACGACCTTAGTCACTGCAAAAGACCGTGAAGAAGAGCTTATCGCGGCAACACGTCCTACCACGCCGGAAGAGATCAAGCGCTTCATTCAAAAACATAAAATTCAAGTGGTAGACTTCAAGTTCAACGACTTACCGGGTATGTGGCAGCATTTTTCCATTCCGGCAGCCGAGCTCGTGGATTATGACAAACTTGAGAAAAGCATTTGGGTTGAAGGAATCGGTTTTGACGGTTCCAGCATCCGTGGCTTTCAGAAAATTCAGGAAAGCGACATGATTCTCATGCCGGATCCGACCACCGCGGTTGTGGATCCCGTTTGTCAGGTTCCGACCTTGAGCGTGATCTGCGATATTTATGACCCCATCACCAAAGAACCCTATTCCCGTGATCCGCGTTACATCGCTAAAAAAGCGGAAGAGCATTTGAAGAAATCCAAAATCGCGGACATGAGCTACTGGGGTCCGGAAGCCGAATTTTTCATTTTCGATGACATCCGTTTCGATCAGGGCGAAAATTTCGGTTATTACTACCTCGATTCGATCGAAGGCGAATGGAACACGGGACGGGATGAAAAGCCGAACCTCGGTTACAAACCCCGTTACAAAGAAGGTTATTTCCCGGTGCCTCCGCATGACACCTTGCAGGACATCCGTTCTGAAATCATGGTGAAATTGCGGGCGGTCGGTGTTCCGGTTGAATGCCATCACCACGAAGTGGCGAGCGGCGGACAATGCGAAATCGACATGCGTTTCGAACCGCTTGTGAAAATGGGCGACAATCTGCTCATGTATAAGTACGTGATCAAGAATGTCGCGCGCAAGTACGGCAAAACCGTTACGTTCATGCCGAAGCCGATCTTTAAGGATAACGGCTCCGGGATGCACGTGCACTCCAGCCTCTGGAAAGACGGCCAACCGCTTTTCTATGATGCTAAGGGGTATGCGTTGATCAGCGACATGTGCAAATGGTATATCGGCGGACTGCTGAAGCACGCCGCTTCCATTTTGGCCTTTGCCGCTCCGACCACCAACTCGTACCGCCGATTGGTGCCGGGCTATGAAGCGCCGGTCAATTTGTGCTACTCGGCCAGAAACCGCTCCGCGGTCTGCCGTATCCCGATGTACTCGACCTCGCCGGCTTCGAAGCGCGTTGAATTCCGTGCCCCGGATCCGAGCTGCAACGGATATCTCACCTTTGCGGCCATGCTGATGGCGGGTCTTGACGGTGTGCGCAACAAAATCGATCCGGGTCAGCCGGTCGATAAGAATATTTACGAATTATCCGCCGCAGACAAAAAGAACATCAAGAGCGTACCGGGCTCACTTGAAGAGGCTTTGGATGCGCTTGAAAAGGATCACGAGTTCTTGCTGCAGGGCGATGTCTTTACGAAAGACGTTATTGAGACATGGATTGATTACAAGCGCGAAGCGGAAATCGCGCCGCTCAAGCTGCGTCCTCATCCTTACGAATTTCACATGTATTTTGACATTTAATTCGTCAAGGAGTGAATCGAATAAAACAAGGGCTTGGTTCCGGAAGGAATCAAGCCCTTGTTGTTTTTAAAAAAGGGATGTGATAGAGTACCACGCGATATGAAACGCTTGACCCTTCTTTTGATCCTTACCTGCGCGCTTCAATTCGCCGGTCTTGCGGGAGCGGCCGAGATTGCGGAAAACAAAGGACCGATCCGTAAAATTCAGCGTGGTTTCGTCAATATCGCGCTCTCTCCGATTGAAATTTCAACTGAAATGGCCAAGGAGAAGACGACGGACGGCGTCATTCCCTCCTGGTTTACCGGTATGGGGCGAGGTATTTTTTACATGGCGGGACGCATGCTGGCAGGGGGTTATGATTTGGTAACTTTTCCGCTGCCGTTACCGGCCGGCTATGAGCCGCTTGTGTATCCCGAATTTCCCTGGGAACACTTTAAGTCAGAAAAAACTTCCTAAACCTTCTTTTCTTCCTGCGCTAAAAAATCAAGCATTGAATGAGCCGCGCGTTCACTCGCGCCCTGTTCTCCCAAGAGATCTTTAACTTCACCCATTTGCCATTTCATTTTTTCGTAAAGTTCGGGGGTTTGGAGCAGGACGCGTGCTTCATGCGCGATCGTCTCAGGATGCGCGTCGCCTTGAATGAATTCCGGAACAACGCGCTTTCCGGCGAGAAGGTTTACAAGCCCGAGAAAGGGGACGCGAATCAGAAATCGGCCGAGCCAGTACGTGAGCCAACCGGTTTTGTAGAGCAGAAAGAAAGGCGTTTTCATTAAAGCGGTTTCAAGCGTTGCGGTGCCTGAGGCGACGAGGGCAAAATCCATCGACGCGATGTGATCATGCAAATGATTATCGAAGGCCAAGACTTCGATTTTCGAGTTTTTAAGAATCGCATCGTAAATTTCATATTTCACGTTTCCGGACCGCGCCATCAAAAACACCGCTCCGGGAATTTCCCTTTTGAGATGTTCAGCCGCCCGCACCATTAACGGCAGGATGCGTTCCACTTCTTTTTTCCTGGAGCCGGGCATCAAACCGATAGCGACCTGGCCGTCTTGGATACGCAGCTGTGAGCGCAAGGCCTCCCGGTCATGGGATGTGTTCAGATGATCGAGCAAAGGATGCCCCACGAATTCGCAAGCCACGCCCGCCTTTTCGTAAAGCGGCACTTCAAAAGGAAGAATCACGAACATTTTTGAAACAGTTTTTTTAACGGTATGAATGCGTCGTGCGCCCCAGGCCCAAAGTTGCGGTGAGATGTAATAAAGGATGGGCAGACGCGGGTGCATGCGCCGGATCTTTTTGGCGATACGCAGATTAAAGGCTGGCGAATCGACCAAAATCACCGCATCCGGTGTTTCTTTTTTTATTTCATGAAGTGCACGGTAGAAAATAGCGCGGTACCGAAAATACTGGCGGATCACATCCCCGAGGCCGACCGCTGAAATTTTTGTCATATCTTCAAGCAGTCTGACACCGGCCTGTTCCATTTTCGGTCCGCCGAGGCCGATCAAGCGCAGTGCGCTGTTCCGCCGCTTCATCACGCGCACCAAGGCCGCCGTATGCGTGTCACCGGAAGGCTCACAGGCAATCAGAAATATTTTTTTAGACATAGTGTGTCGGGTCAGCGAGAGGATGATTGAAGCTGTTTTTGGTCTTTTTGGATGACATCCACGATTTGAAGCGCGA
>JBFHCO010000064.1:0-9911 GCA_041585205.1 Candidatus Omnitrophota bacterium
AAATGATTCAAGCCGGTCTAGGATGATCATGAAAAAACAAAGAATGCATCGGATAAATCTTGGTAAGAAAATCTTGCTCGGAGCATGTTCTTAATTCATCGATTGTCACACTTTTTTCCAAGCCGAAATGACCGCTGCGTACGCGCCGCAATTCCGACAAAGTTGCGAAACACCCGAGCTTTTCACCGAGGTCATTGATCAATGTCCTCAAATAGGTTCCCTTGGATACCCGCGCAAAAAAATGAACATAAGGGCCGTCTTTTTTCATGACATTCCATTCATAAACGGTAACGGGCCGTCCTTCGCGCGGCACGGTCTGCCCTTGCCTGGCCAGCTTATACAAGCGCACGCCTTCATGTTTCAATGCCGAAACCATCGGCGGTACCTGAATAATTTCACCTAAAAATTCTTGAATGTTGCCCCGAATCGCAGCCAAATCGAATGATTTCCATTCGCCCGTCGCAACCACTTTCCCGTCGCGGTCATGTGAATCGGTTTGAACGCCCAGTTCCATCACACCGTCATATTCTTTATCACATGAACTGAGAGAGATGGATTGCTTTGTGGCCTTACCGAGCAAAATCACCAAAACGCCCGTCGCCAACGGATCGAGTGTTCCGGCATGCCCGACTTTTTTGATACGAAAGCGCTTTCTTAAAAACGCGCAAACATCATGGGAAGTCCATGTCTTAGGCTTGTCCACGATAAGGACTCCGTCCGTATAATTTTGAAGCAAGGTTTGTTTCATGATGATCGGCTTAAATCCTTCAAAATTTGCTTCCGTATTTTCTTTTCAGCCGCCGCAAGCGTGCCCTGGATAGTGCAACCACTGGCCTTTCTATGACCGCCCCCTTTAAAAAAACTGGCGACCCGGTTTACATCAAATCTGCCTTTGGAACGAAGCGAGACTTTGATGTTTCTTCCGTCTTTTGATTCGCTCAAAAGAAAAGCGGCTTTGACGGATTTTATAAATTTTAAAAAATCGATGAAACCTTCCACATCTTCATAAGTCGTTTTCGTTTCGATCAAATCTCTTCTTTTGAGAGCCGACCAGGCCACGCGACCTCCGGCGGCGGTTTTAACCCGTGCCAGCAGGCGATTGTAAAGCCGGATGCGATTCAGCGTGAAAGTGGAATAGAGTTCTTCGTTGATTTTTCCGATGTCGATGCCAGCTGAAATCAGTTCGGCCGCGACATGATGGCAATGGACCGTTGTATTGCTGTATTTAAATGAACCTGTGTCCGTTGAAAGAGCCACATAAAGGTTTTTTGCTTCATCCGCCGTTAAGCGCATGCGCAGTGCTTTGAAGATATCAAAAACCACCTCGCCGCTCGCCGCTGCTCGCGGGACCACATAATTATACCGACCGAAATATTCATTGCTGATATGGTGATCGATATTAAAAATGACCGCATCCGGCGTCATCAAATTTTTGACCTTTCCGATGCGCTCCAAATTCGGGCAATCCGTGACGACAAGCGCCTTAAACCTGCCGCCTTTTCTGATTTGATTGATTGTCTTCCAGCGCTTGGAGGAAAGGCAGGTTAAGCGGGTGGGAAAGGATTCTTCACCCACCACGGTTGTCTTTTTGCCGAGCCGCCGGAGCAAGGAGTCCATGGCAAGCAGGCTGCCGATGGCGTCGCCTTCCGGGTTCACGTGGCAAGCAAGCAGAAATTCATTTTGAGATTTAAGCGCCTTGCAAAATTGTTTCAGAGATTCTTTTTTTGAAGCCATGAGTCTTTTATTTTTCCTCGTCCTTTTTTAAATCCCGCAAGACGCGGTCAATTTCAAGGGTTTGATCCAGCGATTCATCATATTTAAAAAGAAGTTTGGGTGTGTATTTCATGCGCAAGGCGCTGCCGATTTCTTTTTGTAAAAAACCTGAGGCGCGTTCAAGCGCTCTTTGAGAATCCCCCTTCACTTTGGAATCTCCCATGACACTGTAAAAAACGCGCGCCGATTTTAAATCCGGCGTGACATCCACGTGTGTGATCGTGACAAAACCCAAATGGGGGTCATTAACTTTTGTCAGGATCAGCCGGCTTAATTCCATCTGAATCAAATGACCGACACGGTCGGTTCGTTTTCCTTGCATCAGATCACTCGCGGATATTTAGAGATAGTCAGGTGTGGTTAAAATGGAAAAGCAGTAATAGATTTAAAGTTTGGATGCTGTTTTTTCGATTTTGTAACATTCCAGCGTGTCGCCTTCGCGTAAATCATCAAACCCTTGAAGGGTAACGCCGCATTCATAACCTTCCGCCACTTCGCGCACATCATCTTTGAAACGACGCAGTGACGAAAACTTCCCATCAAAAATCACGACGTGATTGCGGATCAATCGTACATGGTGCTGACGAGTCGCGCGGCCTTTGATCACCATGGCGCCGCCTACCGTCCCCGCTTTGGATGATCTGAAAATTTTTCGAATTTGGATTTTACCTTGAACCACCTCTTCTAAGGTCGGTTCAAGCAATCCTTCCATGGCCTTTCTGACATCTTCCACCGCTTCATAAATAATGTGGTAGAAACGGATATCGACACCTTCTTTTTCGCCTATTTCTTCCGCTTTCGAATCGGCTTTAACATGAAAACCGATAATGACCGCGTCCGATGCGGCGGCCAAAACAACGTCCGATTCATTGATTCCGCCTACACCGCCATGGATCACGCGCAATTGGCATTTATCCGTGGATAATTTTTCAAGCGATTGAGAAATCGCTTCAACCGATCCTTGCGTGTCAGCTTTGATGATGAGCTTGAGCTCCTTGAAATTTCCTTCGGATATTTTCTGATAAAGATCTTCCAACGCCAAGTGCTTGCGCGCACCCCGCATTTGTATTTCCCGCAACTCCAGATTACGCTGATCCGTAATCTTTCTGGCAACAGCTTCGTTTTCCACGACTCGAAAGCTCTCTCCGGCTTCCGCAACGCCGTTCAATCCGCTCAATTCAACCGCGTAAGACGGAAGCGCCTCCTTGACGGTCTTGCCCAAATCGTTTTTAAGCGCTTTGACCCGTCCGTAAAAAGGTCCGCAGACAACGGTGTCGCCAACCCGCAACGTTCCTCTTTGAATAATGACTGTCACAACCGGTCCGCTGCCTTTGGATAAATGCCCTTCGATCACCGTTCCGGATGCAGAGCAATCCGCATTGGCTTTTAATTCCAAAACCTCAGCTTCCAACAACAGCATTTCAAGCAAGTTATCAATACCCTGACCGGTTTTTGCCGAGACTTTCACGCAAATGGTTTTTCCGCCCCATTCTTCCGGCATCAGACCCATTTTTTGAAGTCCTGTCATCACTTTTTGGGGATTGGCGGAAGGTAAATCCGATTTGTTGATGGCGACGACGATCGGGCAACCCGCTTCGCGGGCATGGTCCACCGCTTCGACGGTCTGCGGCATGACGCCGTCATCAGCCGCGACAACCAGCACAACCACGTCCGTGACATTGGCTCCCCGGGCGCGCATTGCCGTGAAAGCTTCATGGCCCGGCGTGTCCAAGAAAGTCACATGCCCCTTGTTCGGAATATCCACGCCGTAAGCCCCGATATGCTGCGTAATAAAACCTTTTTCCTTCGCGGCAACATTGGTTTTGCGAATGGTGTCCAAAAGAGAGGTCTTGCCATGGTCGACGTGCCCCATAAACGTAACAACCGGTGCGCGCGGTTTTAATTTTTTAGGATCTTCTTTTTCGATTTGCTGTGCGATCTGTTCTTCTTCATCTGCAGCCTTTTCAATCGTAAGACCGAGTTTCGCGGCCACCTTGAAACCGATTTCTTCGTTTATCAATTGGTTGACGCTTGCAAAAATTCCTATCCCCATCAGCGTTTTGATAAGTTCAGGAACACGAACGTTTAATTGATCCGCCAAATGCCCGACGGTGATCGGAAACCTTACAGAAAGCGCCGCGGAGGCAGCTTGCGGTTCAGGGTCCTTTTTGGCAGGAGGAATCGGTTTTTTTTCTTCTGCGATTTCTACTTTTTCAACTTTGGCGGATCTGGGCTGTTTTGCGGGAACAGCGGCTTCTTTTCTTGGTTTTACTTCATCCTTCGCCACTGGCTTCGGCGTGCCGGCATGCTTGGCAAGTAATTGTTCCCGTACTTCATCTTCAACCTGCGACATATGATTTTTGACGGTGTGTCCTAAAGACTTCATTTCCGCAAGAAGGTCTTTACTCGTCACGCCCAGTTCTTTGGCCAATTCATGTACGCGCATGTTCAACGCCCCTTCTCTATGACCGCTTTATGGGCTGAAGCGATGATTTTTTCCGCTGTTTTCGGACCGATACCGGGAATTTTTTCCAAATCCTCGGCCGTACTTTTTAATATATCTTTAAGGCTCTGAATACCGGCTTGTTTTAAAATTTCCTCGGTTTTCTGACCGATTCCGTCCAAGGAACCAAGCGGAATTTTCTGGCTTTGGCTGCGCACATCCAATTTCCATCCCAGAAGCTTTGAAGCCAGTCTGACATTTTGACCCTTTTTCCCGATAGCAAGAGATAATTGATCATCTTGAACTATGATTTCCGCGGATTTATCTTCCCGCTTCAATTTAATTTCAGAAAGTTCGGCCGGTGAAAGGGCATTTTTCAGGTAATTTTCAAGATCTTCGCTGTAACGGACAATATCGATTTTTTCACCGTTCAGTTCACGGACGATATTTTTGACGCGCTGGCCGCGCACTCCGACGCAGGATCCGACGCAATCGACTTTGTCATCCTGCGAGAATACGGCAATCTTTGTTCTCGAACCCGCCTCGCGGGCCACGCCTTTAATTTTCACGATGCCGTCGTGAATTTCAGGCACTTCGATTTCAAACAAGCGGCTTACCAAATCTCCGTGAGCGCGGGAGAGAATGATCTCGGGGCCCCGGGTTGTTTTTTTTACTTCCAAAACAAGAGAACGGATTAAATCGCCTTGACGATACTCGTCCAATTGAGATTGTTCCCGCAGCGGAAGAATACCTTCCGTCTTGCCAAAATCCACGATCAGCGCTTTCTTTTCAATGCGGTGAACATGGCCGGTGATCAGGTCACCTTGCTTCTTGCTGAATTCACCGAAAATTGAATCTCTTTCGGCTTCGCGAATCTTTTGAATAATGACTTGTTTGGCGGTTTGAGCCGCAATCCGGCCGAAATCCGCATCATGAATTTCCTTGCCATTTTTGATCAAATGAATGTCGTACGACTTTGGATCAATCTGGATCTCAATATCTTCTTGGTCAGGAAATGTCTTGCGACACGCAGATACGAGCGCCTGGCGCAGAGCCTCCAGAAGGACTTCCTTTTGGATTCCCTTTTCCTTTTCTATCGATTCCAGCGAAGCTAGCAATTCCTGACTCACGTTCTATTTTCCTCTCTTTCCCTGGGTATTACCGGTCTGCGAGCCGGTATTTTCCCGGTAAATAAAAAAGTGGGCTTTTCGCCCACTTCTCTCACTGCTCAAGTTCAGCTATAGTATATTTGTTTTAATCCCGGGTGTCAATAACTCCAATTTTTTTATTTATCATATTAATATTAACTTATTTATATATTGGTCACTGAGGTTGCAGAACCAATAATCCGCAACTCTATATCACATAATGCCTTAATGTGAACTTAATCGCCGCCTTGAAGAAGATCCTTCGCGCCTTTGATATGCTTCGCGGCCGCATCCGGCGGATGTGTGGCTAAGGCTGAATCCATCTCCTGAACGGCCTTTTCCTTATTTTTCTTTTGCGACTCAAGTTTTCTTAGCAACTTGTTGATTTCATCCGCCGTTTCAATAAAAAAGTCACCTTCGCGGAGTTTGAAGGGCGGAGGAATATCGCCTTTGTTCAACCTTAAAAAGATCTGGCGGAATCGGTAAACGGGACCTGCGACACGATGTAAGAACATGGCTCCAAAAAGCCCCAAAACGAGGAGCGTCGCGAACAGGATGCAAGAAACCCGAAAAATCAGCTGGTAGCTTACATCCGACAATACTTCATAAGGACTGATTTTCCCGAAACGAAAACCCCCGCCCACCATGGCATCATGGATGGTATGGTGGATCACAAGACCGATCGCAAGCGATGAAATCATCAAAAGCGCAATCACCACAAAGGTAAACTCACGCTGCATGGGTTTGTGGATTAAGATATTACGCGCTTTTCGTTTGTAACTCCGGTATGCCGCTTTGGTTTCGTCTCCCTGCATAGCTTTATCGTTTTCCATAAATTTTCTCCTCTGCTTAAAGTATACTGAATCCCTTTTTCATTTTCGATATCTTCTTATCACTTACCTTGATCATGCTGCTGCCCCACGCGCAGTTTAAATGAGGGTAATAAATTCCAAAACTTGACGGCCCATGCTCTCGCCTTTCCGCCCAATTCCTCCGAAATCAAAATGAAATTCGGCAAAATAAACAACGTCAGAAAAGTCGAACTCAGAAGACCGCCGATCACAGTGATGGCTAAAGGCGACCATAAACTGCTCGATTGCCCCCACCCGATTGCCAAAGGCAAAAATCCGAAAACGGTTGAACAGGTGGTCATCAAAATCGGCCGTAATCGATCCAGTCCAGCTTGAATGAGCACTTCCTTGCGTTCCAATCCTTTTTCACTGAGACTATTCATGCGGTCGATCAAAATGATCGCTGAATTGACGACATAGCCCGCCAAAAGGATCATACCGATGAATACCTGCTGGCTTAACGGATTTTTGGTCAAGGCGAGACCGAGCCAGATCCCGATCGTGGCCATGGGAACAGAAATCATCACAAGCAGCGGCTGCATATAACTTTGAAAGAGACACGCCATGGTCATGTAAACAAGAAAAAGAGTGAGTATCAGCGCCAGAGATAATTCTGACTTCCCGTGAATCAATTCCTCATAAGCACCTCCGAAACGCCAGTAATAATCATCGGGCAGTTTCACGTCATTCAAGGATACCTTCACTTCATTGGCTAAGGTTTCAAGCGGACGCTTGGTGTCCCCTTTTACGAAAACATAACGGTATTTATCTTTGCGGTCGATTGTTTGAGGACCGACGGACGGATAAAAGCCGGCGATTTCCGCGACCGGAACCTGAACACCGTCGTCATTTTGAATATGAACGAATTGCAAATCTTCGATCTTTTGACGGTAGATGGCCTGGAGTCGGGTGATGACTTCGATCTCTTCACCTTTGGAAAGCTCGTGAAATTTAGTGGGCCGCATGCCGCGCACTTGAGCGTGAATTGAGTCAGCCACCTGCTGTACACTGAGACCATATTGAGCCGCTCTGCCTCGATCCACGACCAATGAATATTCAGGCCTTTTCCGTAAATCCGTCATCACGATATTGGACAGACCGGGGACCTTCCCCATACGGTTGGCAAATTCCTGTGCCAGTTTTTGAAGCTCATCCCCTTCGTGTCCGAAAATATTTACGATCAATTTCTTTTGCTCCGAGGACGAAGCGCCTTCATCAATAATCAAACTGTAATCATCATGCACTTCTTTGATCGACTCATTTCCTTTTTGGTCGAGAATCTCCATGATCTCTTCTTTGGAATATGTGCGTTTGGATTTTGGCTTCAATTTGACGAATATCCTGACGTCATCTTTCCTCACGGTGGATGAAAACATTTCCACGTCGGGAATGCGGTTTAAGAAATCCTCGACTCGAACAACCACATCGTCATTGGCCTCGAGCCGCGCACCCGCCAAAGGAAATATGACAATCGCAAATTCGTTTTCTTCAAAGGTAGAAGGCCAGTCTATGTCTTTTTTAGCGATACGCCACGATGTGAACGCAAAAATACAAATCATGATGATGACGACGGGATAACGTAAGGCGAGATTCCAGTTCATAATGCGCCGGTAACCTTCTTGCAATTTTTTCTGATAGGACGACTTTTCAGATTCGGTCGGAACGCGCAAACGGCCGCGCGCCCACTGCATCATAAGCATCGGAACCAACATCTGAGCGACAAAAAATGAAGCGATTAAAGAGGCGACCACCGTAAAAGCGAAACCGGCGTAGGTTAACTGAATCTGCTTATCGATGAAAACGACGGGTAAGAAAACGACTACCGTCGTGATCATGGATGCCAAAAGCGGCAGCCAAACTTCCTCGGCTCCGAAGCGAATCGCGGGGTAATCGGCTAAACCGTTTTCTTTTTTTGTAAATATATTTTCCAATATGACGACGGAGCTATCGACCAAAATACCTATAGATAACGCCAAGCCGCTTAAGGTCATCACATTAATGCTGATCCCTAAAGCGGCCATGAACATAAATGTCGCGATAACCGAAGCGGGAATGGATAAAAAGATGATAAATGCGAGAATGGCCTGCCTTAAAAAAAGATAGATCAACAACACAGCAAGTGCCATGCCCACATAAAGTGCATTCGTCACATCCGAGATCGCCTTGACAATGGTCTCCGCCTTGTCCGATACGACGATCATATCCAGCAGATCACCTTTTTCTTTTTCATATTCTTCAATCACTTTACGGACGTCTTTGACGACGGGAATTGTGTTGGAAAGGCTTGTTTTCTTCACATAAACGGTCACGTTTTGTTCCAGATTAAGACGAGCATAGTCTGCAGGTTCCAAATAGGCGTCTTTGACTGTTGCGATCTCGCTGAGCGGAATAATGGATCGCTGGCGCGTGGCTTGAATGCCGATATTGCCGACCTCCTCCACGCTTAAAAAGGCACCCATGGTACGCACCGCGAATTCCAGCGTGCTGGTTTCAACGGTTCCTGCCAGCAGGTTAATATTACTCTGACCCAAAATATCCATCACGCGCTCAATTGACAGGTTATAAGCCACCATTTTATCGCGGTCTAATTCAACGAGGATTTTACGCTCTCGACCCCCATAGACTTCGATGCTTGCGACACCGTTGACGCGGGTAAGAATGGGTTTGAGCTCGGTATCGGTTAAATCGCGGATGTCTTCCGGAGAGAGTGACTGCGATGTGATGGCAAAAATAAAGATCGCCGCTTGAGAATCGCTGTAATTGGCAATGACCGGTTTTTCAATTTCTTTAGGAAGGAGAGGTTTTACGCGCGCGAACTTCTCGCGCACTTCAAGGGCGGCAAAATTCATGTCCGTGCCGGGCGTGAATTCCATGGTAACGCGCGATTCCGCCTCACGCGAAGAGGAATAAAGATTTTTTAAGCGTGAAACTGTTGCGACGGTTTCTTCGACGGGTTTTGTGATGCTTTTTTCAACGTCCACGGGAGAAAGCCCGCCGCGAGCTCGAACAATGATACTGATGATTCCCCGATCCTGCCCTTGATATAGTTCGACCGGCAACTTAAGGAGCGAAATGATACCGAGTAAAGTGACCCCCAAGAACACCATCACAGTCAGAACCGGTCTTTTAATCGCGACGGTCGGTAATCCCACGATCGATCACCCCTTTGATCTCTTGCGTACTATTCGGATGACTTTTCCTTTACCTTCGCTGAAGTCTCATCCGCTTGCATCTCTTCCAACTCTGCCTCTTCTCCCGTCCCGAACAGCCGCTCAGTGACCCGCGTAATTAGAATGTAAAGGCTCGGGATCACGAACAATGTCAAAAAGGTCGAGGATAAGAGACCGCCCATAACGGTAATCGCCATGGGCGAGCGCAGTTCGGATCCTTCTCCCAACCCCAAGGCAAGCGGCAACAGTCCCACGACCGTTGTGGTCGAACTCATCAGAATTGGCCGCGTCCGGATCTTAGCCGCTTCAAGTGCGGCCGGCACCAAATCCATGCCCTCATCGCGTTTTTGATTGATATACTCAATTAACACGATACCGTTATTGACCACAACGCCGCCCAATAACACGACACCCAATAAAGCGATCACATTGATGGAAGTTCCGGTCACAAAAAGCGCGACGGATACACCGATAAAAGCGAGCGGTACAGTGAACATAATGATAAAAGGCTGAATGAACGATTCAA
>JBFHCO010000065.1:0-9818 GCA_041585205.1 Candidatus Omnitrophota bacterium
GCTTTGGCAAATTTCCATTAATTCGTCTTTACGCGTTTCTTCGGCCATGGCCAATTTCTTATCCAAACGGCCGGAAAGACGCTCATATTCGGCGGCGGCGATTTCGGCTTGAATGCAGGGTAGAAGTTGAATGGGCTCTTCTTCAGTGGGAGGAGATTCGCCGGATCGACGCCGCTCAGCGAGGATTTGTTCTTCTCTTGCAATCCTTTCAGTCAAGGTTTCACGTTCACGCCGCGCTTGATTGCTTGCGATTTCTTCTCGGGCGATTTGTTCTCGGCGGGATATTTCCTTGAGCGTGGTATCCTCGGCGGCATTCAGATGACCGGCCGTGAGCGCTGCGATCACCCAGACACCCCAAATGATGCGTGGCGGGAATTTAGGGTTTAATATCCGCATAATTAAAACAATCAAATAAAGTCTACATTTTAAATCGCTTCATGTTCCGAGGTGTTCCTCGGCACATTTCACCTTGTGATATGATCGAATTTTATTTCCGAGCCCAAAATGCCTACTAGAAATTTACCCGACTATATGCAAAATTTCTAGTTATTGCTATATTTTGCTATATCCTGATATACGCATTTTGAGATACGGCTATTCACTTGAGTGACACTATAAGAGATGACTATCGGGGAGAGTAATCTACTATGCACGGCCGGCGTATTCGCCGGTATCCGTGTTGACTTTGATTTCGGTATCCTGTTCGATGAAAATGGGGACCTGGATTTTCAAACCCGTTTCGCAGACGACGGGTTTCATGTTGTTGGAGACGGAATCCCCTTTGACCCAGGGCGGAGAATCGGTCACTTTTAAGACCACCACTTTCGGCAGCTCCGGAACGACGGGTTTGCCGTCATGAAAATCAATTTTGATTTCCATATTTTCCTTCAAATAATACTGCATGTCTCCGACGACATCCGGTCCCAGTGTGAAACTTTGGTAACTGTCCATCTCCATAAAGTGGAAGCCTTGATCGTCGCGATAGAGAAACTGGCAGGGTTTCGGATCGAGGACCGCACGCTCGATATGTTCATCAGAAGAGAATTTATTTTGCAGCAGCTTACCGGACGTGAGGCTTTTGAGCGTCGCCTGCACGAATCCCCGCTTGTTACCGGGCGTGTAGTGCCTGAAATCCGTGACCACATACAGATCTCCGCGAAATTCTATCTTTGAACCTTTGCGCAATTCATTTGCCTGCATTGAAAATCAAGCCTCCCATGGCTCCATGAAAATTATATCAAAGTAATGACGGATAATGTGCGCTCAGCCGTTTGACTGTTTTGACGGTAAGAATAAAATTCATCATTGCGGCAGCTTGAACAGATGCCGGCGTCATAAATCTGTTTCTCAAGCAAACCTGCCTTGCGGGCCTGTCTCTTTATGTCCTTGGATAAATCCAGATAACCTTCGCCCGCCGACCTTTCAAAATAATCATGGGGAAAATAAGCGCGGAATTCCGGTCCGACACGGTAACAACAGGCATGAATCATGGGGCCCAACGCCATCTGCAAGTTATCGACTTTAGATTGATGCTGATCCGTCAAATGTTGAATCGCCTTTGCGATAATCTGCCCCTTGACCCCCCTCCACCCCGCGTGAATAAGCCCGATCACATTTTTTTCGGAATCGTAAAAGAAGACAGGGCAGCAATCGGCGGTCATAATGCCCAAAATCAAACCCGGTTCGCCGGTGATGAGCCCGTCACCCTCCGGGCGCCCATGCGGAATGGCATCCCGCTTGACCGTATGCAGGACATCGCCGTGCACTTGATTCACCAAGACCATATTCTTCGGCTCGAGTTCCAGCGCGCGGAGAAACGCGTCATGCCGGTGATTCGTAAAATAGCGGCCTGAAAACGCCGCCTTCACACGGGGACCGAAACCGTCGATCTCGTATACACCGTTGATGGGTTCTTTGACTTTCATGCGCGACGATTACTGAGGCGCCACGGGGGCAAGCTCTTTGGGTGACTCAAACAGAGTTTCTTCGGTCAAAAGTTTCTCGGCGCTTTGCATGACGGGATCCGCGTGAAAGCGTTTGCGGATAGCGCCGTCATTGAGATAATTGTTGATCGCGACTAAAATCATGCCTTGGTCCAAGGCCAGGTACTTCCTCGCCACAAGCCCCGTTTCTACCGTAACCGCGTCATAAAAACCGTATTCCCCGTAAATATCGTAAAGTTCCATCAGCTTGCGTAAATTCCGCACGACGGCATCATCGTTATATTCCAGCGCCAGAATGCTGGCATGCGGCGTCACAACGCCCGCCTTATACCCCTTCGAGCCGAAGGGTTTGGCCCCGTATTCCGAATAACCGCCTTCCGGCACCGAAGACGGGCTCATGCCCCATACCGGTTGATTGACCTTTTCAAGGGCGTAACGGATCTGGCCTTCGACATGCATTTCATTGTTGAGCCCCAACCCCAACGGTGCGAGCTCCTTTTCCTTCAAGATCAAGGTCGGCATCAAGGCTTCAAACGCCGAACCGCCCCAGCTCGGCAAATACTTCAAATCATTCCATTCATAATAGCCGCCGTAATATTCATGACCCAATGTCTTGCGCAAGTTGCGGTTGACGGGCGTTTGCGACTGCCACGTGTATTCCACGGGAAAGGTCCGGATCATGCCGAACCAATGTTCCTCGGGCACTTCACCGCGCGCGATGGCAATATAACTGGAGGCCCTCGGTTCGGTATAAAACACGCCGTAATGATAATCGGAGTTCACTTCCAAGTTTTCATAGAATCCGTGAAACATTTGCTTTTCGACGGGATCATAAAAAAAGGAGAAGTCGCCCCTTGCCAACAGCCTGTCGGCTTGCCCGGTGAGTTCCGGAAAGGCATTTTTTGCCACGTAAAGACCGGCCACCAGCCAGCCGCTGTCGACCAAAGAAACAAAATAGCTGGTGCGTTCCGCCGTCGTCGTGTCGTAATAATTGTAGGGAAAGCCGCTTTCGTGATACGGAATCTTTTCCAGCGTATCCATAGTGAGGCGCAGCCGGCGCACCGCTTCTTCCTGCGTGATAAAACCGAGGTCATAACCGGAAACAACGCACATAAAATAAACGCCGATATTCGTGACGTTGGTGTAATCCCCGATCCACGTTCCCTCATCCAGCGGCTGCTCCTTGCCCAGTTGGATGGTGTCCAGCACCAGGCCGTGCTCTTGGTCCACGATTTCATCAAAAAATCGCCAGGTATCCTTAGCGACTTCCATGATGAAATCCCGCTTATCTTCAGGAAACTGTTTTTTGACAAAGAGCTCCTTAGGAAATCCGCCCAATCTTCCGATCAGGAACTCCGCAAATTCAACGCCTTCCAACGGGACGGGTGTCTTTTCACCTTTGCGCGGCGGAAAATCCACGGCGGTGGGACCGGGATCACCCGTTTTCACGAATTTCAAATTGTCCAGGTAGATGACGCCTTTTCTCTGAGAGACATGCCGGTCGTGAAAAACCACCACGAATTCATCCAAATCCTTACGCGAAATGGCCGGATTCTGCCAGACTTCCGGGTTGGCAAAGTCCAGTATGCCCGTCATTTTGTTTAAAGCGATACTGACATGCTGCCATTCCGCGGTGACGGGGATTTCAAAGGACCCTTTGATTTTCTCAACCTTTTCCTCGTCCTTATATTTTTTGATTTCAATCCGGAACCGCTCCGTGAAACCCTCCTCAAGGTCTCCCTTGACGTCAAACTCCAAGTGATCGTATCCCGAGGCGTCAAAGAAATTAAGTTTCATCCAGAATCCGTTTTGGGAAGGTTTTTCGGATTCGACACTGTATGACAACCGGAGCGCATGCGTCATTTGGCCGTCCGGGCCGGGCAACGCGACGATTTCGGGATCGGTGTATGAGTCATTGATATCGGAAGGATCCAGATTCCATTCGCCGCCTTCCCCGCCTAAATGATTGGCGAAATCCCAAGCATCTTCGGCATCCTCAAAATCGGCAATCACGACTTCATCAGGCTGATCGTCGGCGGCCACGTCCTCGGCTTCCGCTTGCGCCGGAAGTCCGTCCATCGTAGGGGTTTCGGCATTATCCGCGCCGCAACCCATGGGCAGGAAAATGATCAGAAATAGGCAGTATGCGTAAACAGCGGAATTTTTCATATATATCCTAAGACGTTCAATTGGGTTCTTTTATTCGGGACAAATCGAGAAGTGTATTATAGATAAGACTGAAGACTTTTCCAAGTGGCAGGTCCGACAATGCCGTCTTGCGTCAATCCCTTCCTTTTCTGAAAGGCACGGATGGCGCGCGTTGTCTGCGGTCCCAAGTACCCGTCAACCGGCCCGGGATCAAGGCCGGCCCGCTGCAGCGCGCGCTGAATTTGCTCTGATTTGCTTTCAGTATGCGCGCCCTGCTGCATCAATTTTTTGTAAGTTATTTTACCGACAACGCCATCCACCTTTAAATCATTGGCAGCTTGATATTGCTCGATCGCACGGACCGTTTCAGGTCCGAACTGACCATCCAAATCTCCGGAATAAAAACCGGTTCGCTTGAGCGCGGATTGAATTTTTTTAGTTTCATGCCGCCCCCATAATTTGCGGTTTGAGCGAATCTTCGAAATGGCAAGTCCGAATTGGTAATCGGCCAGGATTTTGAGATCCCGCCACAGGCTCAAGCTGCCCATCATGGCCACCAGCACCTTCTTGTCATAAACGCGAATCTGGCCCACAAAGCAATGACGCGCCTTGCGCGTCCAGCCTGTTTTTCCGATAATTTCACGTGAGTCCCGCCACAGCATTTTGTTGTGATTCTTCAGGTAAATTTTCCGGCCTGAGCGGGAATAAATCATGGTCGTTTTGCTTTTCAGCGTGGAAACGAGAAACGGATATTTTTGCGCCTCATCCATGATTAAGGCCAAGTCATAGGCGGTCGAATACTGCCGGTCATCCGGCAATCCGTGCGGATTCACAAAGTGAGAGTGCCTCGCGCCGATCGAACGCGCCTTTTTATTCATTTTTTCGGCAAAGGCCGAGCGCGATCCGGCGGCGGCATAGGCCAGCACTTCCGCCGCATCATTCGCGGACTTAATCAATGTGGCGCGGATCAGGTCGCGCACATAATACTGCTCTCCCCCCCGGACGAATATCTTGGAGGGTTCAATCGATTCCGCATAATCGGGTACGGTCACGACCTTATTCAATGAAAGCATGTCCATCGCGACCATGGCCGTCAGAATCTTCGTGGTTGAAGCCGGAGGACGCTTCCGATGCGGTGTTTTGGCATAAAGCAATCGGTTATTAACGGGATCGATCAATACGGCGGAAGGCGCGGTTACGGCGACCGATGCAGCGTGCGCTACACCCGATTCCGGAACGACCGGAATCGTAAATACCGTAAAAAATAAAAGGGCCCAAATGATGGATTTGCGTATTATTTGCATATATCGGATCTTCTAGGATCACTATGTTATCGGCGGGCCGGACGAAATCCTTAATGCCGTCTTTGGCATTTGGCTGATCTGAAGATAACTGATTGTTATAAAATAAGTTAACGTTATGACGCGTAAACCTGATAATTCACTTCCGGGAAGATATTATCCTGGGCTTCCATCGTCTCAAGCCAGGCCGTGTCCAGCCTGTGATGGGTCATATCCCGGTAAATTTTGAAAAATCTTAACAGATGCTCGCGCGTACGCTTGATGGCATAGGGCACCATAGTGCCTGTTTTCATGATAAAGGCCCAGTCGGATGACTCCGCAAGCAGCAATTCACGCGCGGCTTGATTTAAGGCGCGGCGCTCCCATTCGTTCGGATGCGGAAACCGCCTGGCGAGATCCTTCATACGCTCGGCCGCCGCATGCAAGTGCCGGTAAATCCAGTCATTGGAACCTTCGAGCCAGAATTCCGCATACCCCTTATAACCCCAGGTGGAATAAGACGGTTCCGCCGGCTGCTGAACCGGATTTTCATCCAAATACTCCGGCCCCGTTGTCAAACGCAGCAAGGGAGAATCAAAATGCACTTTGCGGATCAAGAATTCAAGGAACTGCGGACCTTCATACCACCAGTGACCGAAGAGTTCGGCGTCATAAGGCGCCACAATCACGGGCGCCTTCCCCATTCTGTCAAACAGATACTCGGCTTGGCGCTCGCGATTGAACATGAAATTACCAGCATGATCGGCGGCCTTTTCGCGCGCCCGGTCGGGTTCATAATAGGCTTTGTCGTTCGTCCGCCCCGTAATGCGGTGGTATTTGATGCCGGTGCTGATGCGAATGCCGTCGGGATGGATATACGGACGAATATAATCGTCCGGCAAATCAAACCCAATATCGCGGTAATATTCCCGGTACCAGAAATCACCGGGATAACCCTCGTTCGCGCTCCAAACCTGCTTGGAAGATTCCATGTCGCGTCCGAAACAATAAACCCCGGAAGGGGTCAAGAGCGGAGCGAAAACACCGTATTTCGGCCGCGGAGTGGCATGCAGAACGCCGTGGGTGTCCACAAAGAAATATCTCAGGCCGTTTTCTTTCAAGACATGATCATAAATCGGGTGATAGCCGCATTCGGGCAGCCAAATCCCCTGCGGCCGGCGGCCGAACATCCGTTCGTGAAAATGGCAGGCGGTTGCGACTTGGGCGCGGATCGAATTATCATCCACTTTCATCAGCGGCAGAAAACCGTGCGTGGCGCCGCAGGTGATGATCTCGAGACAGCCCGCATCCTGAAATTTCCGGAATGCGCCGATCAGGTTGCGGCCGTATTGATCATTGAATACATGGCGGCATTGATAAAACCGGTCGCGGTAACGGGTCGCTAAATATTTAAGATGGGGATCCTGCGCGGTGCGTTCAACTTCTTTTTCCGCCAACTCGATCAGTTTATTGATATGGCGGACATAACGCTCCTGCAACATCCCGTCGGAAAGCATGCTGGCCAAGGTGGGCGTGATCGACATTGTGATTCTGAAGGGAATGCCTTCCGCGAGCAAGCGGTCGTACATCTGAATGAGAGGAATATACGTCTCCGTGATCGCTTCATAAAACCAGCGCTCTTCGAGAAAGTCCTCATGTTCCGGATGGCGCACATACGGTAAATGGGCGTGGAGGACGAGTAAAAGGGATCCTTTTTTCATATCTTTTTTATTTTTAAGAACGTCTCGATTGCGAGAAAATCTCGGAGCCGTGGCCGGTTTTGCCGCCGCCCGAAAGCCGGTACATTTCGTCGAAGGATTCCGATGACCACAAAGGATCAATCACATCCGACGGCGCGTTGCGGGGCGTTCGAATCCGGTTGCTGCGGGCGATCAAATGAAAATGACCGGATGCATCCAGCAATCCCAATTCAACTTCAAATGACGTGTCCGGCAACCCCAGTTCCAAATACCAGCTCTTCGCATGCAGATCGACAGAGAGATCGTAATATATGCCGTGATCTAAATTATGCACCCGCAAAACGCTGCGTAAATTTTTTTCCGCCTGAAAAAAGCGCTGAATCCAATTCCAGGTCTCCGCCGAAAAATCCCAATAGCCGTACGCCCACAGAGGGTCTCTGACCATGAGGACCAAATGAGTTTTATCGTATGAAAACGGGAGATCTCCCAGATGTTCCTCGACCGGCACAAGCTTCGGTTTCGGCGCATCCGATCGCTTGTTCGACGCGGCAACGGTTTTGACGGATTTCGCGCGCGAACCGCGGGCGGCAGGCTTCATCCGTGCCGGTCTTTTAGGTGAGGAAGTTTTTCGAGAGGCAAAGAGAGTTTTAGAACTTGCTCTCCGGGCGGATACACGCGTCGCCTTTTTCGGATCCTTGCGGGATGCACTTTTGGCTTTGGCTTTACTTTTTTCTTTCTTCATACCCGAAGTTTTTTTGAGAATTGCAGCCAGTTTAAGTAAGCGTCGTATTATAATTCAAGGCATGCTTCCCATACAACATCTTTTTGGCTATAATGTTCGCCATTATTAAAGGATGGGCAAGGACTTACGTGAATGACGCCCTCATGGCTATTGACTAAGCGCTTATAACAACCTTATGGTGCCCGTAGCTCAGCTGGTCAGAGCACAAGATTGTGGATCTTGGGGTCGCGGGTTCGATCCCCGTCGGGCACCCGTCTTCTTCGCTCCGCCGCCGGCGGAATGCGCGAATTGAAGGTCGTCAAGATCGAATGAAGTGCCGCGGGGGGATAAATTTTGCGGCCCTTAAGCACAGGTTTTTAGCGCTCGGGAATAAATGATTGGGGATTCTGGAATTACGCTGCTTCTAAATTCTCGGCATCTTTCAGCAAGTCATACCAAGAGACCGCGAGATCATCAATCCGTATGGTTTGACCGTCCCGCGTCCGGATTTCATAGTAAGATCCCCCGAATCCGGTCATGAATCGAATTCGAGAAAGGCGCGACCCTGTGGAGGATCGGCGAATAATTTTTCTTAAGACATATTCGCCGTTTTTATACCGGTAGGAAAAATGATTTTGAACCGTCGTATGACCCTGCGCATCCTGATCATGCGCCTTAACGAGCAACAACTGCCCCCTCTTTTCCCGGAAGACCAGAGTTTGCTGGACAGTGCCGTGATCGGCATCGCTTGATTCCGCCTTCACGACCGCCCCTTTAATAACACCGTTACGTTCCGTAAAATCAAGGCTACGGATCGTAAAAGACGTGCTTGAGAACAAATTTCGAATTACATTCAGGATGCGTTCGATTAGGGAGACGATCAAATCCGTTGCGTCCAGGTTGAGAGCTTGAATGGTGCCGACAGCGGTTACTTCCCGTTCGGTCCGCTCAATAGGACGATCGAATAGATCCGTTTGCCCCGGATCGTTAGTTACAGGCTTTACAAAGATCAGATGAGAAAGCTCCAGCTCAAGCGCCGGATCATAGTAGTAAGTTGTGAAGGAGAGAGAGTCGGCACTACACCCGGGACAATTGATATCAATCCTGATTTCCTGCCACTCACCACCCGTCACATCAATTTCTACCCGTTTCACCAGACTGATTCCCCTTCTCAATATGAGTTGAAAATGGCCCGCGGCCTCGCCTCGGAACCGCAAATAAATTTGTGTCACGTCCGTTAAATCGATCGCAGGATCGAGATCATTGGCAATGTATCCACCCGACAATGGGTCTGTCGGGATACCCGCCGGAAAGGAAATTTCAAGATTGCCGTCCGAGTTGAAATTAAAACGGGTGCCGTCATCGCGGAAGCGGTTCGTCCTCCATTGGCCTGAATACGGCGTATCGCGGACAATATCAATCCCCGGCGGAACCTGGAGTTCCCGAGAGGTCCTCTGAATAGGGCGCTGCGTTAAGTTATTAACCTGCTGTTGGGCCCCGAGGACCAGAAGCACGGAATAATTTTCCGTCTGCCCTTCGATATTGTAAGTGGCGTATTGGCCATCCATGGTGACATTGACGTTCCAAAAAACGGTGCCTGCATCCCGGCTGCCGTCCACATCGTAAATTTGACCGGTCTTTAAATCGATCACCTGTAGCAACGGACGACCATCAGCGGGCTGTATAATGACGCGATACGCAAAATTCAGATTCGGCGGCGGAATGAAGGTTAGAGGATTACGTAACCATTCTGCGGTCTCAAGCGTATCCAAATTGACCACATAAACCCGGGTACGGGTTACATCTTCCAAGATCACGGCTTTCTTACCGTCATCAAACGTCTTCCAGTCAATCTTCGTAATCGCTCCCTCTGAACTCTGAACGCTTGCAAAGGCCGTCGGATCGTCAAGCCGCTGCACGCGCGCTTGGTTTCCCTTGGTCGTAAACGCAACATGCATTCCGTCAGGCGATACATCAACCCGGTAACCCCAAAATTCAATTGTAGAAATGAGCAGCTGTATCTCCC
>JBFHCO010000066.1:0-9813 GCA_041585205.1 Candidatus Omnitrophota bacterium
ACCAAGGCCGCCGTATGCGTGTCACCGGAAGGCTCACAGGCAATCAGAAATATTTTTTTAGACATAGTGTGTCGGGTCAGCGAGAGGATGATTGAAGCTGTTTTTGGTCTTTTTGGATGACATCCACGATTTGAAGCGCGAAGGCCAAAGCTTCGCGTGCGGCCACATCGGGTTTGCCAAGGCTTTCACCGGAAACGATTTGAGAAAGAAAAAATTTTAATTCTTCTTTGAGCGGTTCCGCTTTTTGGATATCAATCGATTCCTGCGTTATAGAGAAAGCTTTTTTTCTGAAAATTTTGCAGCTTTGCGCTTCATAATCAAGTGAAATATAGGCATCAGGCTGAAAAATGCGGATTTTACGCTGTTTGTCGGGCGTTAATCGCGAGGCGGTCAAGTCGCAAACGGCCCCATTTTTAAAACGGATGCGGACATTGGCGATGTCTTCAAAGGGGGTGAGGACATTGATGCCGACCGCGTCAAAATGCAAAACTTCAGATTTGACAAGGCCCATCACAATATCCAAATCATGGATCATTAAGTCCAATACCACGCCGCAATCGTTGATACGGCCCGTGAAGGGGCCGAGCCGGTGAATTTCGAAAAAACGGATGTCATTGGCGATTTCTTCGATGCGCTTGTAGCCGGGATTATGCCGTTCGATATGACCGACTTGCAAGGCGCATTTTTTCTGTATTGCAAGCTCTATCAGTTCATCCGCTTCTTCGAGTTTGAGTGTGATCGGTTTTTCAATAAGGGTATGAACGCCGGCCTTCAGGAATTCCTTGGCGACGGCATAATGGTTTTTGGTGGGGGTAGCTATACTCACCGCGTCGACCTTACCGATCAGGTCCTTGAAGTTTCTGGCAAAGGGGACTCCGAGCGCCTCAGCACGCTCTTTTTTGGTGCCATCGCTGTCACAGAGTCCGATAATCTCAGCTTGTGGGAGTTCCTTGTAGATGCGGGCATGTTCCTTGCCTAAATGCCCGATTCCGACCACTCCGACACGGAGCTTGTTGGTCATCCTAACCTCTTTATTTTCAATGGGTAATGTAAAGAAAGTACCGCTAATAATGGGCTATGAGTGAGCATCCTAGCAAACAGCCTTGAGAGGTGTCAATGGATATGTTAGAGTGTGCGGCTTATGCATATCTATCAACGGCTCCTCACCTATATCCGGCCCCATTTATGGCGTATTTTCGCCGCCGTCGCCTGCATGGTGGGTTATTCCATCTCGATCGGGCTCGTCTCGGCCTTGCCCTATATCACGATCAGCGGGCTGTCCAATAAAGACCAGGTCGTGATCGACAACATCCCGCATGTGCCCTTTTTGACGGACATTCGGTTTGCCTCTTACTGGATCCCGGTGATTATCGTGGCCGTGATCCTCATGCGCAGTCTGTTTGAATACATTTCGCGCTATCAAATGGCGAGCGTCGGTATTCGCGCGATCCGCAAAGTGCGTGAAGATTTGTATAAGCATCTCGTCTACTTGTCGAACGATTTTTATGCCAAAGGCCGCACCGGCGATTTTCTAAGCCGCATCATCAATGACGTGAATTCGATTCAAGGCGCTGTAACCGATGTGTTGACCGATCTCATCAAACAGCCGCTTGTGATTTTGGTTTCCATCCCGGCCATCTTTATTTGGGGCGGACCGAATGCGCTGGCCGCGATCATAATTTTTCCGCTGGTGGCGATCCCGATCGCCTTGCTCGGGAAAATGCTGCGTCGCCAAACCAAGAAAATGCAGGAGCGTTCGGCCGATATCACCTCCTTCATCGGCGAGACCTTGGTGGGGATCAATGTCGTCAAGGCCTTCAACCGCGAAGAAGCCGAAGTTCAGCGATTTAACCGCATCAATAAAAGCGTGTTTGATTTTTTCAAAAAAACCATTCGCATTACGATTGTCCAGAGACCGCTGATCGAAGTGATGGGAGCCTTCGGGGCGGGGATTGCGATCTGGTATTCGCTTGATAATTTCACCCCCGAGCGGTTCACCTCTTTTGTTACGGCGCTTTTTCTGTTGTACGAACCGCTTAAAAAATTAAGCAAGGTCAACAGCACGATCCAGCAGTCGATCGCTTCAGGATCGCGCATTTTCGAAATTCTGGACGTCGAGCCCACGGTTCAAAATCACACCGATGCCGTGGATTTTAAAGACGCCGTGCACGAGGTGCGTTACCGTCAGGTTTGTTTCTCATACGACGGCGAAAGACAGGTGCTTAAGAAAATCGATTTGACCGTCAAGCGCGATGAGGTCTTGGCGCTGGTCGGACCGAGCGGTTCGGGTAAAACAACCTTGGTGAACTTGATCCCGCGTTTTTATGATCCGACCGAAGGAGACATTCAAATCAACGGTCAGGATATCCGGCGTTTTACGCTGAAATCCCTGCGCGATTTGATCGGCATCGTCTCGCAGGAAACGATTTTGTTCAATGCCACCGTGCGTGAAAATATCGCTTACGGAAATCCGAATGCAAGCTTGGATGAGATCAAGGACGCTGCGCGCGCGGCCTATGCCGATCATTTTATCGAAGAACTGCCGCAAGGTTATGATACGCCGCTCGGCGAGCGGGGTCTTAAACTTTCAGGCGGGCAAAGACAGCGCATCGCGATTGCGCGCGCCATATTGAAAAACCCTCCCATCCTGATCCTTGATGAAGCGACTTCCCATCTGGATACCGCAAGCGAAAGGGAAGTGCAAAGCGCGATTGATTATTTGATGCAGGGCCGTACCGTGTTTGTGATCGCGCATCGCCTCTCCACCGTACAGCGTGCCAACCGCATCCTCGTCTTACAAAACGGCAAAATCGTTCAACAAGGCACGAATGAGTCGCTCTTGGAAGCGGGCGGCGCCTATAAGAAACTTCACGATCTGCAATTCAGCGTATAATTACGAGCAATAATAAAAGCAGATCTTCTTTCACGAACACGCTCGAAAATCTGCACACGGATTATATCGATTCTTGTTTGTTGCTTAGCCCGAGTTCAACCCACCTTGCGCTCAGGCACCTTTTAACAGAGCGTGTTGACAAACTCCATTGATCTATGTTATAAAAACCCACCCTAATTTTTAATTGTATTAACCATCAAACCTTAAAGCTCTTAACTTTTTAAACCTTCAGATAACAAACCGGTGTGACGATCATTAACAACATGGCAAATATATCCTGTGGGTTGCGAAAAAGTCTTGCATGCGCGCTTGCGTTCATCCTTGCTTTTTTATTTCCGGTTCCTGCACCGCAAGCTCAAGAAGTTGTTGAAGTGTCAGAACCCCGGGCTTTTTATCATCCCGCGTTGATCCGTCCCGGAGTCCGCGGAGGAGGGGGGGAAGTACTGGGCTTCCTGGAGTATTTTTTACCGGTTTACCAACATCCAAGAGCGCTTCCCTTTATCAATTACCGGGGCAATATGATCGACGCGGGTGCCTCCGAGCATAATTTTGGCGGCGGTTACCGGCATCTTTTCGGCGATGATTTTTTGATCGCGGGCGGCAACTTTTACTGGGATTCGCGTCACAGCGTGCACAATAACCGGCTCAATCAGCTGGGCTTCGGCGCCGAGGCGCTGACGAAATGGGTCGATTTCAGGTCGAATTTTTATCTGGCCTTGACCGACGAACAACTGATCAGCTCCTCTTCAAGCTTTAGATTCGCTTCCACTTCAATCAATCGGATCACGTCCAAAACGTTCGAAGAACCGCTTTCGGGTTTTGATTATGAAGGCGGCGTGCTCGTTCCGATTGTTTCCCGATGGCTTGAAACACGGGCCTACGCGGGCGGGTTTTATTACGATTCGGATTTGGGCGACAACCTTTACGGATTCCGCAGCCGGATTGATATTTACCCCACGCCTTTATTCACGATCCAATTGCAGCTTGAAAATGACAATCAAAGCGACACCGATTTCTTTATCGGCGGCTACATCAGCATTCCGTTCGAACTCGGCAACCTGGTCCGCGGGAAAAATCCGTTCGAGGGCCTGAAGGAACGCTTCCGTCTCGGCAAGGGCGCCCGGACGATGCGTGAGAGAATGACGGAGCCCGTTTTCCGCGATACGAATGTCGTGACCGAAGACGTCGTGCAAACGGAAGAGGATGTCGTGGTGTCCAATGTTATTTACGTCGATAACCGCAACGACACGGACGGAGCGGAGAACGGCACCCTGGAACATCCGCATAACACGCTGCTCGAAGGCTTTGCGAATCCCCGCTACCGCCCGGGCGCCACGATTTATGTGCGCGCCGGCGACGGCACGTCCGTGGGGTATGAAGACGCTTACACCTTGACCTCAAACACCGTGCTGTGGGGGCAGGGTTTTCAACGATTTCCGGGCATCGGCGGCGGGCCGGCGCCGAAGATCGATTGCATGGGAGCCGATCCCTGCGTCACGATGGCCATGAATACCCAACTGATGGGCTTTACGATTGATCCGGGCGTCAACGGTGTCGCGGCCACCAACGTTTCAGGCGTGTCGATTCACCACAACACCATCACCGACCATACGTCTAACGGCATCGTCATATCGAATACCGACGGCGGAACGCACAGCGGTTTTAACCTCTTCGCCAATGTGATTACGGACAACGGCAGCAACGGCATTTTGATCGAGAATACCGGTGGCTCCACCACCACCAATGTGAAAATCAGAAACAACACGATTTCGGATAACGGCAGTCGAGGCATCTTCGTCGATAACGAATCGAGTTCGACGGCCACGGGCTTCACGATCAAAAACAACCGGGTCATGGATAATGGCGATGACGGCATCGAGGTCAGCATCAGCGGTTCAGATGCCGACACGTTTGTCTTTATCAACAACACGGCCACCGGCAACTCCGGCCACGGCATTCACATCGATGCCGATGACAGTTCGACGGTCAGAGATTTCACCTTTCGGCGCAATACCCTTACGGACAATGATAGCGACGGCATGAGAATCAACGTGCAGGACGATTCCACGGGCGAAAATTTCACGTTTACCCGCAACACCTTTAACGATAACGACAATCACGGGATGAGCATCAGGGTTGCGGATGATTCCGAGATCATGGATTTTACCTTCACCCGGAACACATTCAATGATAACAGTGCGGACGGGCTCAATCTCATCTCAAACGATACCAGCGACGATGACGAAGGAATGTCCAACTTTATTTTTAGGCGCAACACCTTCAACGGTAACAGCGAAAGCGGCATTGATATGACGGCCGATGACGGCCATTTTTTTGACTTTAATTTCACGCGCAACACCTTCAATGACAATGACTCCGACGGCATGACTGTCACGGCGATCGACGACAGTGAAATCTTCAACTTCCATTTCACGCGCAATACATTCCGGGACAACAACGATGACGGCGTTGATTTCACCGAAGACAGCGGGGATATTTTCGACATGTTTTTCGGAGATGCCGCTGCGCGCACCGACGGTTTTAATTCCTTCACCGGCAACGGCGGTGTTGATATCGACAATGACACGGGTGAGACCATCAAAGCCGAGAATAACTTCTGGGGCGGCGGTGGAGCCAATACAAGCGGCGACACCGTGGACGACGATCCTTTCCTGACCAGCGATCCTAATTAAAGATCCGCTGCCGAAGCGGTTTCAGAATTCCTAGCGCGTGGTGTCTTCCTTCTCGAGGAACGGCCGATGCGGCTGTTCCAGGGGCACAATCCAGGGGCTCGGCTTCAAATTGCGGGGCATTTTGGCAAGATCCACTTCCGGGTCCACCAGCAGTTGGGGCCGGCGGCCGTTTAAAGACGTGTAAATTTTGGCGCGCACTTCGACGTGCTCATAACCTTCCTGCTCCTTGATCCGCTTCGAAATGTAATGCGCGAACTGCAAAATCATGTCCGGCCGGACCGACATTTTTTCGGTCTGCCTCGGGTCGAGCAAATCCAGCGGATTGATCGTCCAGGTTTTTCCGCTGACCGGTTCCCGCGCGTAAAATTTCCCCACCGATGCTTTATCCCGCAGTTTCATGCGCCAGGAAAATTGATGCCCCTCTTCCGTCCAGTTGACCTCGCCCGGATAAAAGACGCAGCGAAAGGGAAAAAGCAGCTGGAACGCGACGTACAATCCAAGCAGGGTTAACGTGACTTTTTTTCCGGTGCTGAGCTTGCCCGTTTCCGGAGGGGGGAGCGGAACCTCTTTGCGAACCTTCCAGCCCCAGCGGACCAATAATTGCCGCGACCACGAAGGCGGGAAAAACATCAGGGTCGCGGGAATCATAAACCAGGGGAAAACGCCGATATGCCAAAGCCACGCGTTCATCAGGTGAAAGATCAGCGCGGCGATAAACGCGAGCCAGCGCGTCCGCTTCCAAAGCAAAAACGGCACGACCGCCAGGTCGAGCACCAAACCCCCGTAACTGAATAAAAGCGCGAGCCAGTCCTGCCGCAGGAGCTCCGTCAGCCACGGGTAATCCGTTTGCCGCGGCAGCCACATCTTCAATGGCCATCCCCGCAGCCAATCGGGATTGATTTTGGAAAGCCCGCCGTAAAAGTAAGCGACCCCGACCTGAAAACAAATCAGCCACAGCGTCCAGGCGGGGGCGGTGTCGCTTTTGATTCCGGGGCGGCGGATCGCGTCCACCGAAAAATGGCGGTGCGCCGGAAGGAAGATCATCAGGCCGCTCACGAGGCTCAGAAGATAGAAGTGGTTGAGATAATTGGTCTGATCCAGCAGCGCGAAATACGTGAAGGCCAAGAAAAAAAGCGTGGCGCTGATCCGGTACCACAGGCCGATCGCGATCAGCCCGCTCAGCACGATCAGGACGCCCATATGGAGGTACATCCAGTCGCCCGGCCACGGCCGGACCCATTCAAACCCATAGTATTTGAAAAAGAAAATGGGATTGATGTACAGCCGGTAAATCGTGCCCGAATAAAGATAGCGCATAAATTCCCATAACATCAGAGTGCCGAAAGAAATGCGGAAAAAAACAAGGCAAGCGATATCGATGGGTGCGAAAAAGCGGTTCCAAAATCTAACTTTAGGCAGATTAGCGTTGCTTGATTGAGCGGTGGTCGATTGGGGAGCTTTCACGGTGTTTTCTTATATACCTTATGCAGGGCAATGTTTGCAAGAGTCGGAACTTTTTTGGTAAAAGCGATTATTTTTGAGGAATGGTGATTGCATTTGCCGCCCCATGCGGCAAATATGACACGTAGTGGAACCGGTTGTTCCGCTCGCGAAGACCGTTCATGACGAGACCGCTTATTACGTTCCCGGAATCTTGATTCGAACTTTCGTGGGTTCGCCGGAACCGGCTTCCGGCTCCACAACATCATAGCTTTGCAGATCTCCGTAACCAAGCGTCGCGACTTTGACGGTGCCTTTGAGTGCTTTATCCAGCACTTCACCTGAACCTAGGCGGGCGCCTTCGAGCGTGCCGACAAGCGGCGGTTCTTCGCGCGTAGCTTCGGCTGTTTCTTCGAGAAAACCGGCAGTGCTGTCCACCGCGGCTTCTTTCACACCGCTCGCAATGCCGCGTACGGGACGGTAAGCCTCACCGCTTTCCTTATCCTGTTTGGCAACTTCTTTTGCCAATCGCGCTTCCTCGCGGGCCTCTTCGTCATATTCACCATGACGCGCCATGCCGAATTGCAGCGCCGTTAATGCGATTATAATCAAACTTAGTAGAACTGTTTTACTCTTCATGGTTCGCTCCGGGTTCAAAGGGAAAAAGATTATAACCCATTTGCAAGACTAAGGATAGCACAAAACACGCAACCCCCATGCCTGTCATAGGGTGACACTTCTCGGACAAGCTGGTTCGTTGCATTTTAGTCTCGGCTGCGATATACTATTTTGCTTTTTACTTAACTCTCTATAAGGTCTAAAGTTAGGATCATTTCATGGAAGAATTACGTATCGGATTGCTTGGACTCGGTCAAATCGGCACCGGTTTTTACAGCATTTTGACCGCAAAACAGGATTCGTTCGTCCGTGAACTGGGTGTCAAAATCCGTCTCTGCAAAATCGCAGTGAAACACAAAGCGAAACGGCGTAAGGTGCGCATTCCCAAAGAGCTCCTTACCGCGAATGCTTGGGATGTGGTGCGCGACCCGTCGATTGATGTGGTGGTCGAACTGATCGGGGGTACCGGCGAGGCGCGTAAGCTCGTCCGGGAAGCTCTTAAGCGGGGCAAGCATGTGGTGACGGCGAACAAGGCGCTTTTAGCCGAACATGGCGACGAAATTTTTCAGCTGGCCGTACGCAATCAAAGCTGGATTTTTTTTGAGGCCAGCGTCGCAAGCGGAATTCCCGTGATCAAGGCGTTGCGTGAAGGACTCGTGGCCAACCGCATCGATTCGATTTATTCCATTATCAACGGTACGAGCAATTATATTTTATCGGGCATGACCGAAGATCACACGGATTTTCAAGAAGCCTTGAAGCAAGCGCAGGCCAAGGGTTTTGCCGAAGCCAATCCGCGATTTGACATCGAAGGCATTGATGCAGCGCATAAGCTTGCCATTTTGCTGCGTTTTGCGTTCGGCGGCCGCGTCAAATTCGACGATATTTATTGCGAGGGCATTTCGCGCATCCGTAAGGAAGACATCGAATTTGCCCGCGAGTTTGGATATTGCATCAAGCTGCTCGCGATCGCCAAGCGCGGTAAAAACGGCATCGAGGCGCGTGTGCAGCCGACGCTTCTGCCGCGCCAACACATTCTCTCGAATGTGAACGGTTCTTTGAACGCGATCTTGATGCACGGTGACGAAGTGGGCGAGGTGCTGTTTTACGGGCCCGGCGCCGGGCCGCATCCGACCGCAAGCGCGGTTGTCAGCGATTTAATCGATATTGCCAAACGCCGCACGGAACGTCTGCATGAAAACTCGGTGTTGCTGCGGGCCATGCGCAAGGAACTCAAAATCAAAAACATTTCATCCATTTTATCGCGTTATTACCTGCGGTTTCATGTCGTGGACCGCCCGGGCGTGCTGGCCAAGATTTCGCACATATTGGGTAAACATGGCATCAGTATTTCGGATTGTTTTCAAAAGGAACGCAGTGAAGGCAGCGTCGTACCCCTGATCCTGCTGACCCATGACGCGCATGAACGGGACGTGCGCGATGCAATCCGTACGATTGATCGGCTTCAGGCTGTGCGGGGCAAATCCCAAGTGATCCGGATCGAATAAGGCTTCCATGAGCGCGCCTAAATACGCCGTCAAGAAAATCGGCATCATTGAGCGGTATCAGGAATTTCTGCCTGTGACGGATACCACCCCGATTGTTTCGCTCAATGAAGGCAATACGCCCTTGATTTTGGCCGAGGCCCTGCCGGTCGAACTCGGACTTAAAAATATCCGGATTTATTATAAGTTTGAAGGTCTCAATCCCACGGGTTCCTTCAAAGACCGCGGGATGACCATGGCGATTTCCAAGGCCATGGAAGCCAAGGCGAAGGCCGTGATGTGCGCTTCCACCGGCAACACATCGGCTTCGGCGGCAGCCTATGCGTCGCGCTGCAAATTGAAATGCTTTGTTTTGATTCCGGAAGGCAAGATCGCGAAGGGGAAGCTTTTACAGGCTTACCGCTACGGCGCGAAAGTCATTATGGTAAAAGGGAATTTTGACCAGGCGCTTGAAATCGTCAAGGAATTAACCGAAGACGGAAAGATCACGCTCGTCAATTCCATCAATCCTTTCCGGATCGAAGGGCAAAAAAGCGCTGCCTTCGAAATTGTGGATGATTTGGGTGAAGCGCCCGAATATCATGCGATCCCGGTCGGGAACGCGGGTAACATCACAGCGTATTGGAAAGGATATCAGGAATATAAAAAGGCGGGCCGT
Organism: Candidatus Omnitrophota bacterium; assembly: GCA_041585205.1. Classification (GTDB taxonomy): domain Bacteria; phylum Omnitrophota; class Omnitrophia; order Omnitrophales; family Aquincolibacteriaceae; genus JBFHCO01. Next base: position 9,808 of record JBFHCO010000066.1, read on the forward strand.
TCGGAA
>JBFHCO010000067.1:0-9678 GCA_041585205.1 Candidatus Omnitrophota bacterium
ATTCAAACATGCATGATAGCGATAGAAAGCGTTCCATTCCGGTTTCATTTTGGGCATGTTTTCCCAGGATTCGGGGACCAGCATCATGCTGGCATGCAGCAGATCGCGTCCCGACATGGTCAGCGCTTCAAGCACGTTATCCAAGCTGGCTGAGTCGCTGCCTCCGGGTGTGACAATCGGCTTGAGAAAATCAATCTTCTTGCCAAAAAAGGGATGAGAAAGCCCGGCCTCGCGCGCTTTAATCCATTTGCGATTCCCCTGCAAGGTATTGATTTCGCCGTTATGGCCCAAGAACCGAAAGGGCTGTGCCAAAAACCAATTGGGAAAGGTATTGGTGCTGTACCGCTGATGAAAAATACCGAAGGCGCTTTCAAAATCGGGATGATCGAGATCGAGGAAAAACTTCTTTAACTGAGGCGCGACTAAAAGTCCTTTGTAAACGATCGTGCGGCTTGAAAAGGAACAAATGTAAAAATCTTCGAGAGATTCTTGATCGATGAGAAATTCGATTTCTTTACGGATCAAGTAAAGTGTCCGCTCATATTCATTTTCTTGAGAGAAGGCCTGTTCCTTTTTAGGAATGACAAAAATTTGTTCGATATCCGGACGCGTGCTTTCCGCTTTATCTCCGATGACCGAGCTGTCGACAGGGACACGGCGCCAGCCGAGCACCTTTAAGTGATGACGGGAGATCACCGATTCGATCACGGAGCGGGCACGTTCACGCGCCTCATAAACACGGGGAAAGAAAATCATACCCACGCCGAGCTGCTGCAAATTTTTGATTTTCTTGTGACCCAAGCGGGCCAATTCTTGCGCAAAAAAACGGCGAGGAATTTGGGTTAAGATGCCTGCCCCGTCACCCGTTTTGGCATCGGCATCGATCGCACCCCGGTGAGTCAGATTCACGACACAGGTAATGGCCTGCTCCACAATCTCATGGCTGGCCAATCCTGAGATATTGGCGACGAAGCCCACGCCGCAGCTGTCTTTCTCAAACGACGGATCGTACAGAGAGCGGCCTGCTACATTTTGTAGGTGCGAATCGATTCGCGTTTTCATACTATTATTTTACCTCGTCAGATGTGCGAAAGGATCAGTGGACAGAAACAGACGCGGCCGGCGTGACAAACTCATTCCGGTTGAGTTGTTCGACCTTGGCAAGCTTTTCTTCCAGCCGCTCATAGTGCTCGGCCAGCATTTCTATGGCCTGGCGGCAAAGACGGGACTTAGGAATCTGAGTTTTGCGGGCGATGTCATCCAGCTTCGAAATAATCGATTCATCCAATTTGGTGGCAAACGGCTTCAACACGTGTCAATCCTCCTTCAATAGGCACAAGAAGATATCACTATTACAAAAGGGAGTCAAGACATATCTAGACTTGTAACTCCCTTTATTGCTTCAACTTAGCTATCTTACGATCCAACTCGCCCGAGGCCGAGAGGGCTTCTAGTTCGTTGGCGCCGCCGATAAATTCCTCACCGATAAAGACCATAGGAACCGTCATCCAACCCGTCTTTTGTTCGATTTCAGCGCGCTTTTTATCATCATCCGTCACATCCACTTCACGAAAGGCAATACCCTTGCCCTGCAAGAGTTGTTTGGCCCGGTTGCAAAAGGGACAGTAATGGGTGGTGTAAATCGTCACAGGGGCTTCAGCCATGGATTTATGTCCCGGATACGGTTAAGGGAGTTTGGGAATGAATGACATTAGGGTGGTCGTTTCCGCCGTCGGAACAGTCTTCAAAATAACCGCAACGCAGACAGCGTACCTTGCATTGCCTTTGAGAAAGTATTTCACCGCAATTCAGACAAACAAATTTTTCAGACATTTTTTTCCGCGACATCAATGATGCGTTCGATCACTTCTTCAATGACGCGATTCGGGGTTGAAGCACCGGCTGTAATACCGATTTTGACGGGACCGGTCGGAAGCCAACCCGCCGATTCGATCACTTCCGTGCTCATGACCTTCTTGTGACGGATGCGGTCGGCGGAAATGATGCATTCCGCGTCTTTCACATGAAAAGCAGGGCAAGATTGAAGGGAGATTTCCACCAGATGCCCCGTGTTGCTGGAATTGTATCCTCCGACGACCATCATGAGATCCACACCTTCCCTGGCCAGCTTCAAAATGGCGTCTTGACGGTCCTGCGTGGCGGAGCAAATCGTATCAAAATGCCGGAACCGCTTTGAGGCCTCAGCCGCGCCGTAACGGTGCCGCATCGCTTCCTGGAGCATATTGGCGATATCAAGCGATTCGCTGGAGAGCATCGTTGTTTGATTGGCGCATCCGATCAGCGCGAGATCCCGGTCAGGATCAAAGCCGGATGAAACCGCCTTCTGAAACTCTCTTAAAAAATTTTCGGGCTCTCCCCCGTTTTGAATGTAATCACAAACAATACGCGCCTGATCTTTGTCACGCACAATCAAATACTTGCCTTGCGGGTATTGCGTGGCGCGGGAACTTGTGGCCAACGTCTCTTCATGGTCATATTTGCCGTGAATGACGGACGTAAAACCGTCGCGGCTGTAAGATTCAACACGCTTCCACACGCTCATCACGGAACCGCAAGTCGTATCGACTAAAACGCAGCCGCGTTTCTGGATTTCCGCGAGTTCGACCAGCGGTGTTCCGAAAGCGGGAATAATGACCACATCTTCTTTGCCGAGGTCTTCGATGGTCGTCCCGTTGGCATAAGGACCGAACAAAAATTCAATGCCCATGTCCTGCAATTTGGAGTTGACGCGCGGATTATGAATGATTTCGTTCGTGATGAAAATCCGCCGGTCCGGAAACTTGGCACGTGTTTCGTAGGCATAATCAATCGCCCGGTCCACTCCGTAACAGAACCCAAATTCCTCGGCCAAGCGGAAGGTCAGCCGGCCGGAGCGTAAGGTAAATCCCTCGGCTTTTAAGCGTGCGATCAGCGGGCTGTGATAACTCGCCTCCAATTCGGGGCGGATTTGCTCCTTCAAACCGAAGCTTTTGCGTATGATTTCATCTTGTTTGATCATAGGTGGGACACAGTATAAAGGAACGCGCTAGACCTGTCTAGACTGGACTGGATTCCGTTATCGGAAGCTCCGTATCAAGAGGGACTTACAGCAAGCTTTTTGATTTGGACGCCGGCTTCGCTGAGGAGTTTAAGGGAAATGTCCGTTAAGGCGTATTCCATGTTATAAACCACTTCCTTAATGCCGGCATTGATGATCATTTTGGTGCAAGTAAGACACGGAGAGAAGGTTGTGTAAAGCACCGCATCCTTAATATTAACGCCGTGATAAGCGGACTGCACAATCGCATTTTCCTCGGCATGCGAACAAAGGCACTCGTCCAATCCTTTACCCGCGACATCAATACTGTTGCAGCGCGGACACCCTCCTTCGCTGCAATTTTTAACTCCGCGCGGCGTGCCGTTATATCCGGTTGCGATAATGCGCTTGTCTTTGACGATCACGGCCGCCACCTTACGTTTGATGCAATTGGAGCGCAGCGCCACAACCTTCGCTATCCCCATGAAATATTCATTCCACTCCGGACGCACTTCGCGGCGTGAGTATTCCAGCAAGATTTCTTTGACTTTGTCACGCAGCATCTTCAGCGGCCCTGTGTTTTCAACAACCACATCCGCTAAGGCGATGGCCTGATCCAATTGCTGGTCGCTTGCATTGGCGCTGGAGGCTTCTTTCTTCTCCAAATCCTTGAACTCGTTAAAGCTGCGCGGGTCATTTTCCCGTCCGCGCTGCCGCAAACGTTCAAAACGCAGACGTTCGGGGGCGCGAACGGATGCCAGGATAAAATCGGATCTCCGGCGTAACACCTGGACCTCGGAAGGATGGCGGACCGAATCGACGACGTAATGTTTTTCTGGGTCAAGGCGCGCGAATACTTTTTCTGCCAAAACTCCCGGGCCGCCTTCAGCGCGCATGCGGTTTCCCAGCTCGACCAGATGATCCCGCGTGACTTCCAGACCCTGCCGCGCCGCTTCTTCGCGCAGGACGTCCGAGAGAGAAAAGTAATTAAAACCCCGCTCCTGCAGGTATCTCGCGACCTCGCCTTTCCCTGCTCCGTTTTTTCCCGTTAACCCGATAATCATAAAAGCTATTCTAATCGAATCGCCGGAAGCTTACAAGTGGACCTGACTGAAACGGTAGGTTTGTGATCAATAATTCAGGCGGGTGGATTCCATCAACCCTTGCGCCTGAGGCGGAAGAAAGCCCGTATAGCCGTGATGACGTTCGGTTAATTCAATCACACTGAAGGCCTTGCCGTCTTTGATCTCAGCGGCCGTGAAGATCTGCCTCAAATCCGTACCCTTACCGCCGACCACCTTACCGGCAAAGGCAACGCCCTGCTTCTCAAGATAGTAAATCGAGTCCTCGATATTTTCGACTTTGATGGCGATATGATGCAGCGTGCGGTCGCCGAAGGCGTTAACCCAATCCGGGATCAAACTCCCTTTCCCTTTTTCGCCGTCGTAAGCTTGATCAATGAAGATGGCCGGATACTGCGCCTTGCGATACACCTTAGCCCACCAGTTTTCGTATTCGATGACGCCTAATTTGGAGTCATATTCGTACCCAAGGGCCAGGAATTCCTTGGCGCGTTCCCCGACATTCATGGTCCGGAAAGTAATATGATCGATAATGGGCCAGAAACCGACACCGACTAATTTGAGCCCCTGGGCAATCACCTGGGCCGCTCTGTTTTGGGCAATGAAATCTTCCACATAGCGCCGCAACACCAACTCAAGATCAGTCTCGCTGCTTTTTCCCGCCTGCTTAGATTTCATACCTTTGGCCTCCCTGTATCAAGTATTCCACACTTTTTTTGGAATTTAAAGAATAGCGAACGCATTCCGGCGGAAAGAGATCGGAAAATTGATTTGCTGTTTTATTACAAAACAAGTTGTGTGTCGGTATCCCGGACACCGGGAGTTTTGCGGATGGTGTTGACGACGCGCGCGAACGCATTATAGGGGTCAGATTCAATAAAGGCGATGATGTCAAATTCGCCCGTGACTTGATGCACCATTTTGACGCCGGCCATTTTCTTGACGGCCTCTTGCACTTCCTGCTCCATCCCGGGCTGCACATCAATCATAATAAACGCTTGCGGCATAATAAAAAGGGTAAGCAGAAAGTTTTCTTCGCGCTTTCGGCTTACCCTTCTCCTTAAAACTTATTGGACCAGTTTATTGCCTGGTTTACGAGGCGGATCGGATTTCGGACGTTCCGGAACCTTCGGGTTATCCTTATAGGAAGGCGAAAGTTCCGCATTGATCTTAGCCCACTCCGGTGAATAGTCTTCCGATTCGACAATCGCACCGATCGGACATTCCGGCAAGCAAGCCCCGCACGTGATGCAAATCGTGGGGTCGATTACCATGAATTCTTCACCCTTGTAGTCGCCCGGATAAATGCAATCCACCGGACAAACGGCTACGCAAGACGCATAGCGCTCGCCCAAACATTTTTCCGTGATGACGTAAGACATTTGTTTCCCCCTTCTGAGTTACAACTGCGTGTATTCTAACGCCGTCACTCTAAAACGTCAATACGGCGAAGTAACCTATATTTACGGATATTCCTCACAAACCTTGAGACCGCGCGCGTGCCTCTAAGCGTGCGATCCGCTCCTCAAGCGGCGGATGCGTGCTGAAAAGTTTTGTAAAGGCGTCCCCCTTCAACGGGTTGACGATAAATAGATGGGCCGACGCGGGCTGCGCTTCCTGCATCGGAACGCGCTTCACGCCGGCCTCCAATTTTCTCAAGGCGCTGGCTAAATAAAGCGGGTTCCCGCAACGGTCGCCGCCGGTTTCATCCGCTCCGTATTCCCGGCTTCTCGAAACAGCAAGCTGGATGAGGCTTGCGGCAATCGGAACCAGAATGGCCATCAAAATCAGTGCGATCGGATTGGCGTCGCGGCCACCGCGCCGTCCCGATCCGAAGACAAGCGCCCAACGGGCTGAATAGGCCAGCATGCTGATCGCCCCTGCCAACGTCGCCGCAATCGATGAAATCAGAATATCCCGGTGCTCCACATGCGCCAATTCATGCGCCAAAACGCCTTTCAGCTCTTCCGCGTTCAAGAGCTTGAGAATCCCTTCCGTCACCGCCACCACGGCATGGCGCGGATTGCGGCCGGTTGCAAATGCGTTCGGCGCATTGCTTGGAATCAAATAAATGCGGGGCATCGGCATGCGACTTTTCTCGGAAAGCTCGCGCATGATTTCATAGACAACCGGCGCATCGCTTTCTTCAAGCGGTTTCGCGCGGTAGAGGGCCAAGACAATCTTATCACTCATCCAATATGCGCCGAAATTCATGACGCAAGCGAAAACAAATGCAAAGGTCGCACCCGACCTGCCCCCGATCATTTGTCCGCAGAAGACGAGCAGTAAAGTCAAAACCGTCAAAAGCAACGTGGTTTTTAATATATTGTTCATGCAATAATTATAATCGCTTCGTCAATCAGAGTTCGAGTATTTTTTTCTGTAAAGCCGCGTCATGCCGCTCGGTGAATGATGGATAAGCTCATAGCCGGATGTCAGTTGAGATAAAGCGGACATCGCGGGGGGCTGCCCTCTGTATTTTTCCGGCGCACCCCAAATTAATACATAATCCACACTCCCTCCCGAGCGCGAGGGATAATTCAGAAAATCGACGTCGGGAGGAAGCGATTCAATTCCTTTGGGATATCTTGCGATTTTAAAATCGGGGTTAAATTGATCCCTAAATCGGATCGGAAAATGCCCCCTCATCGCCGCGTAATTATTCAAATGGACCGCGCTTTGATTGACGGCGATCCGCGACGCCGCATGCAGGAGAGGATCCGCGTAAAGGGCCAGTCTCGGATAGTGTCGATGAACCTTAAGCCTCGCGTAATGGAGCGGTAATAATGTCGAACCGTTGCGGACCAAGTGTGCGCCCGAAAGATACTCTCCCATCAGCCGATCGTGCTGAATGTAAGCCGACGCGTAATAAGCCGGCGTGATCAAAGCTAACAGCACGGCAACGATTCGCATGATCCTCCCGGCGAAGACCGGAATGGTTTGGCTTCCAAACCACAGAATCAACATGAAAAAAGGAAATAAACTGATCCGGTCATTGATAAATCCCTGCTCCGCGATTTTCCACGGACTGGCGAAATAGAGCAAAAAAAGAAGCGCAGCGACGGCGAACAAAACGTCCCGGCGGCTGAACTGCCTGCGCACGATTTTAAGGAGGATGAAAAAAACGGTGAACACGGCAAAAAATAGAACGAAGGAGATCGAAATAAATTCGTCCTTTGCGCTGAACGGCACAAGCGCGCGCAGTTTGACCAGAAATTCGAGCAGATAATCCGGGCGAATCCAAACCGCGTGGTCATGATATTTGGAAATGAAGTAAATTGCGCCGGCTAACACGGGCAGCGAGACAAGGCCGATGACGCCGATCCGGCGCAATCCATCTTGGATCGACGCCTTTCCCTGCCGGTAAGATTTGAAATCCGTCAGTGCAAATCCCGCGGCCAACGTCGTCATCGTTAAAACAGCTATCGCGGCGGATAATAAATGGACCAAAAACAGAAACGTCATCAAAACCAGCAGCGTCAGGACCGAACGTGCGGTGAAGCGGTTCTGATGCCTTAACCAATAGCCGATAGCCGCAAAAAACAAAACGAACCCGTAGCAAAAATTATAGAAACCCATGTGCAGAAAATAACCAAAGGCACACGGAATCGCCAGCAAGGCAAGAAAGTCATTTTGCCGGCCGAGGGCCCGGAGCGCATAAAGTATCGAAAGCGGGAACAAAACAATAAATATGGCAACCGCTATTTTTTCGGCGACCGCGGGAGAAGTGAAATATAACAAACCCTTTAAAAAATTGTGGGTGACAAGATTGGTGAAGCGACCGCGATTCGGCTCATAATATTGCCTGAAACCGGCCGCCTCGGGCGCATCATAAATGTGATCGATAAAAGCGTTTTCGACATGGACGGGGCCGTCTTGGGACGGAAAATACGTGACAAAGAAAAGCGGCAGAAGCGAAAAGGATAACAGACAGATCCAAAAGAGAATGCCCCGATTCCGACGATCTCCGGAATCGGCCTGAGAACTCTCCTTGAAATCTGCAATCGCCATCATCGGTAAGAAATTAGACTTTTACTCCCAACTTGCGAAGTTCGCGTACGAGCTGTTTTTTGTTGTGGAAGCGGATGGCATGCATGCCGACATTCCGCGCACCCCTGACAAACTTTTGTACGTCGTCGATGAAGACCGTTTCCTCCGGCTTGAAATTGATTTTTTTCAACACCTTTTCATAGATCTCGCGTTCGGGTTTGCGATGCCCGACCTCATGCGAGGGAAACAGCATCTTAAAATGCTTCCAGAGCTTGAACTTCTTTTTGATGTGGCGGAAGTGAAGATCATTTGTGTTTGAAATCAGGTAAAGCGGGTAATTTTTTTTGAGTTTTCTGAGGAGTGCGTCCATGCCTTTGTTTTCCCAAAAGATATCGTTCCAATAGTGGCAAAAAGTCTTGTAGCTGATCGGGACTTTCAGCGCTTTCAGTGAATAGCGATAAAATTCCCGGGATGTGATCTCACCGCGGGTATAGGCCTTTTCCACGGGAGACGTAAAGAAATGGATCCACAGCCTGACAAGCGGTACCTTGCAGGCCTTCGCGAATTGCCGTGCCGCTTTATAGGCATTGTAATTCAACAAAACATTTCCCATGTCAAATAATACGGCTTTGATTGCGGTGCGTTTTTTTCTCATGCTATCCTCAAACCTTCCAAGAGTTCTTGCGTCGCCTCACCGGTGGCCCGGAAAAGACGCTCCTCCCCGTCGCGGCTCCATGACAATATGCATTCATCCGGCAAAGGCTTTCTGGAATAAGACAAAATTAAAGCGCTGATTTTTTCAAGATACTCCGGATCGCAAGGACCCATCGCCAGCGCGCTCGGACCCGCGAAATTTGCCGGCTTCACCAAAGTCGTCCCGGCCGGATGGAGCCCCTGTAAGTACTCATTTTGGTCCCCGTTGCGCGCCATGACCATTTTGACTTCCGGACTCAGCCGGAAATGACGGCCGATTTTCAGCAATTCAAATTCCCAGCGCTGATATTGAGGCTGATGATCGAAAACGTCTTTGACCTTTTTGGAAAACCGGACATCCGTCAGCGAGCAACCGGACGATGGGTGCGGGATGTCGGTCATTCCGTAGCCTTTAGCGATTTCGATCAGTCGTTTGCGCGAACGCCCTTCAAAACCGAAAAGTTTTTGACGGTCCACCCAACCCATTTCCTCCGGAATGGTGATCGGCAACCGCTTGGCGGACAAGGGTCTGAGAATCAGTCTTTCAAGTCCCGTATCCGCCTCGATATTCCGGAAGTCCCTCATTTTTTGCGACATCGGGCGCTGACCCAGCACTTCACCGGAGATTAAAAATGAAGCGCCCGTTTCGCGCAAGTAGCGGCCCGCCGCATGAAACATATAAATGCGGCAATCGACGCAGGGATTCATTCCGCGGCCGCGGCCGAATTTGGGGCTTTTGACCAAATCCAGGTAATCATTCCCCACTTGAAAACTGGTGTATTTCACGCCCAGTTCATACGCAACGCGCCGCGCATCATCGCGGCAGCAGGTAAACATGGTCTGAAAATTCAGGGCTTCGATTTCAACACCCTGCTC
>JBFHCO010000068.1:0-9655 GCA_041585205.1 Candidatus Omnitrophota bacterium
CTCATGGTTTTAACCTCAGTCCTTTTGACCATGTCTCCTACGGATTACAAACTCCGGAAAGACTTGAAAAATTCATGAAAAAGAATTTCAGATATATGAGCGATGAATCGCTTTTCGGAGAAACTGAATATTGGCAGTCGCCCGAAGAAATGCTGCGGAGAAAATCGGGTGATTGCGAGGATTTTGCGCTTTTTGCCAAGGAAGTGCTGGAAAGGAACGGTTACCGCGCTTTTATTTTCAGCGTCTATCGCAAATATGATGCGCACACGGTCACCGTGTTCGAAAAAAACGGGCGTTGGGGAATTTTTGACTTGGACCGCCTTAAAGTCACGGATGCGCAATCGGTCAAAGATTTGGGCAAAGAAATCAAACGGCGCTGGGATTACGTGGGATTGATGCGGCGGGAAGGCACGATCGGTGTTATCTCACGCAAAATCATCCATCAGCAAGCCGAGAACCTTGAGATCGGCATATTGCTGAATTAGGCTTTACCGACCGCCTTGTATTCTTCAGGAATTTCAAAACACCAATGTTTCCAAATGGATTTTAATTCGGGCTTCACAATCTCACCGGGCTCCGGCGTCATTTCACGGATAAAAAGAATTTCAAAGGATTCCAGCAACTCCCCGCCCGTATGCCGGGTATTCCAGTCCCGGCAGAGGTATTTGCCGTAATAAAGCCGGTGTTCCCGGTTGCTTGCCAGCCATAAATTCATCATGTATTTTCGCCAGCGGGCCGTGTGATACATGCTGGAAACCAGCTTGGGTTTATCCCAACTGAGATCCGCCCCTCCCCGGAACAAATCCACCTCCCGGCCGTTCCTGAGATTGCCCGGAATGACGTACCAGCCGTCGTCCCTCAAGGGCGGTGAAAACATATCCCATTTCTGATCCAAGCTTAAGAGAATGCCGAACACATGGTATTGCCGCGGCATGGCATATTTCGGAAAAATATTGCCGATATTCCACAGCAAAATATAGATCAGGCAAAAGGCCGCGAAAAGATGCACGCCCGGCTTGGGCCTGAGGACAAAGTAATCGTTCGGATAGACCAGTATTTTGCGGCCGCTGATCACGCCGATCGATGTCAAAGCAAAATAAATATTCATCGCTGCGGCGCGTAATCCGCTGCCGATCTGACGGAAAAAAGATGCCGCCATGATTTTATCCCAAAAAAGAGAGGGAAGCAGCGCAACGACCGCGACGGTACAGACCCAGGGAAAAGTGCCCAGCACCATGCTGATGCCGAAACTCATGTGCAGCAGAATAATCGCAAATACGCCGGTAAGACGCACCCACGCCGTGGCGATGGGAAACATCAACAGAAAGGGCCCGAATATCTCAAACAGGATCACGGCATAATTCAATATTTTGGTCAAAAAAGGAAATTGCACCAGGAATTGCCCGACGGGTGTCGTGAACTGTTCGATGTCCAGCGCGTAATACACGGCCAAGCCTTTTTCCCACCATATCGGAAAGGCGTTCGGGGCCAATTTATGAGCGGCGGTAAACCAATAAACAAAGGCGATCTGAAGGAGATACCCTGCCGTTCCGGCGCCCATCCATTTGACGGGCGGCTGCTTTGAATCGTCTTGAAGACGCATACGGTCGACTGACCCGGAAGCGCCCAAAGGAAGGAAAAGGCTCCAAAAAAGGAGCATATGAAAATAAAGGTCTCCGGCCTGCAGCAGCATCGGGTTGCGGTTATGCAGCGAAACCAGCATCACCCATGAGGCGAAGGTGGCAAAGCGTGTCCGGTAACCCACCATCAACATCACGGCGAAAAAAGCCGCCAAAATAAATAAAGCGATTTGAGCCGACGGATGACCGCTTATGACATGGAGCGAAAGACGCCAGGGGGAAATAAATTGTTCAAGCAGCGGGGCGCGGGGCAAGACCCCGAAATCGGTGTAATGGGCTTTTAAGCTTGTCGTGCGGGTCGCTAAATCAAAAATTATCAGAAGGGAAAGGCAAACGCGGAATAAGGCGAGCGATCTTACATCAAAACTGAAAATTTCGCGGAAGGTATTTTGCAGCCGCTTCATGTTTGCGTCCGGTTTCTTGACGCATCCGTTTCAGACATTTCGGAGTCCCGGCTCTGAAAAGGCATACCGACAGGCCGGCACACGGGATGGCCGAATCAGAGCGTCTCGCCGGGCTGTTGCTCCACGAATCCCGGCTGCGGCTCCTGAATCAACCGAGTAATTTGTTCGCCCGACGGCTCAAGCTTTTTCTCGGAAAGCTCGAAATCCGCTTTCGCATCGCGGCTCTCAGGTTTGGGCGATTGCGACTTACAACCCAAGAAACCCGATAAAACAATTGAAAGCAGTATAACAACAAATATTTTATCTTTCATTATGCTTAATTACCTCCGCCGGTTCCGGTACCATTGGCGTTTCCTGTTCCGGTGCCATTCGCATTGCCGGTACCTGTTCCATTTGCATTGCCGGTACCTGTTCCACTGACATTACCAGTGCCGGTGCCGGTTCCCGTTCCGGTACCGACCGCATTGCCGTCCGTGCCCGTGCCAAGACCGGTATCTGTTCCGGTCGCATTACCCGTGGCCGTACCTGTCCCGGTCCCCCCGGTTCCCGTAGTTCCTGTCGTGGTGCCGGTGTCCACACCTCCCGTACCGGTACCTGTGTCGACACCACCCGTGCCGGTTCCAACGCCGGTACCGCCGCTGCCTGTTCCCACTCCGGTATCATTGGCATTACCTGTACCTGTACCGGTTCCCGTGCCGGTTCCGACCGCATTGCCATCTGTGCCCGTACCAAGACCGGTCCCTGTTCCGGTCGCATTACCCGTGGCCGTGCCTGTTCCCGTACCTCCGTCGGTCGTAGTAGATCCAGTGTCGGGACCACCCGTGCCTGTGCCGGTTCCAACGCCGGTACCCGTTCCCGTGCCTGCGCCGGTGCCGGTATCATTGGCATTACCTGTACCCGTACCGGTTCCCGTGCCGGTTCCGACCGCATTGCCGTCCGTACCCACACCGAGCCCAGTGCCGGTCCCGTTAGCATTTCCGGTACCGCTTCCCGAACCGGTACCCGTACCGCCTGTTCCCGTGGTTCCGGTCGTTTCTGTTCCCGTGCCCACACCAGTGCCTGTATCATCACCCGTTCCGGTTCCCGTGCCCACACCCGTGCCAATACCTGTACCGGTGCCCGATCCGCCTCTTCCGCCGGATGCTTTTCCGTCGGAAGGCAATCCCGGCTCTAAATCCGGCAACGGGTTGAGATCTCCCGGTTCAAAATTAGTGGGGCCTTCCGTGGTCGGAAGCGCCGGACGTCCGAAAGCCAAACGCGTCAAGGCGTCCGTTGCGGCGTCAAAGCGTTCCCGCCGGTTAGTTGCGGCCCAAAGCTCGCTTGAGGAAACGCACACGAATGTGATTCCGGTCAAAACGGCCAATATGATTTTTTTTGAATTTTTCATTTAATTATTTTCTCCTTAAAATCAGATTTTTAAATCAGAAAACCTCAATACCGGAAAACGACTTCCGTTCCGCCGATTTGACGGTCATATTGGAAAATATCATTCCGGTTGTTCGCATTGATGTACCGGTAAAATGCCCGTAACTGCCAGTGCCGTCCCAAAGGATAGGTCAGACGGATTAAAAAGCTCCAGTCGTGATTCAGGCGCGCCACGGGCTCAATCGGCGCGATTTCAGCCGAATAATGCGTGTAATTGGCGACCGTGAACGACCCGATGGTATCCAGGGTCAATTCCCCGACAAGCGGCGTGTGAAATCCCACCTGCGCCACATGTCCCACATGGTCAAAGCTGTTGCCTTCCGTCGCTCCCGAGAAAATTTCATAACCCGCAAATACGTACCGTGAAAAATTCGAAAAATAATAACGGTGATGAATGCCGCTCACATTGTATTCGCCGTCGCGGGAAAGTTGATCCGGGATTCTGCCGTCCGGACCGAATTCGAAATGTGAATATTTATGATAAATTTCGGTGAATGTATTTTTAGTGAGACGGCTGTTGATATAAGCCACCGCTTCATTGGCAAAGATGAATAAATTACCTCCCAAAAATCCGAGCGGCAGCTGATACCGCAAACCAAACTTGACTTCCTTTTCCTTGATCAGCGGGCGGTATTCGATTCCGATATCCCATTGTTGATACGTGTAATTGAATTCATCCAAACTGTCGTCGTGGAATGAGCGGTACAGGCGGTAACCCACCGTTGAATCAAATCGCGCCAGTTTCAGCCATTTGTATTTTCCGCCTACCGTAAAGTAATACCGGCCGGCGCTTTCATCCTGCGCATTCAACCCTCTTAAGGCCGTGTCGTTCGGAGCGATGGTGACATTGGAATCATATTCATAACCGGCGCTGGCCCAAATGTCCCAGGGCTTTTCCACCAGTTTTTTATGCGCGACAAGCGGAAGCGCTTCGCGCGCGGGCCGTCCGTAAAAACCTTCCGGATCCAAGCGAATGACTTCATGAAGCGCGTCGGCGGCTTCCTTGGAACGTCCCTGCTCATGATAAACCCGCGCCAAAAAATAATATCCTGCGGGGTTGTGCGGATCGCGCTTGACGACCGCCTTCAATACATCCGCCGCATCATCCAAACGTCCGAGGAGCGTGAGCGTCATCCCGATATAACGCTTGATCAACAGATCATCGGGGTATTCTTTTTGAAGTTTTTCAAATTCTTTCAATGCGCGGTCATAACCGCCTAATTGAAACAGTTTGGCGGCGCTGCTTTGTTCAAGTTCTTCAAGGGTAATGTCCCGCTTACGAAACACTTCCTCAGCGGATAAGGGAGGCAGACATCCGAGCACACACACCAAGCATGCAAAAGACAGAGCGAACGCATTCTTCATTTTTTTGGATTTTGGCACGTTAGAGAATTCTTCTGAACTCCTGGCTCAGAATGGCAACTTATAAAAATCTAAAACAGCTTATAACTTCGACGGTGCGTCGAATATACAATCAGTGTTTTGAATCAGATTTATATATTCTTTTTTAAACTTTGTTTAAAACTTGATGAAGATTATCAAAATCGAATTGTTTGTGCAATCATAATTTCAAAGATTAATTAAGATTCTTTAATGTGTTATATTCGGCTCGGTTCGTATTGGGTCAAAAAACTCTGTGGATTCGAGCATTCAATGAAGGGCAGGTGATAAACCGAGAGGGATGCTTGCTGGGATAAATGACGGGCGGGCGGGGTTACGTTAATGAGTGCGCTTATGCCCGGTTGCTTTTAAATTCTGAATTTCAGGCGCGGTTAAATAGCGGCCCCGCCCGACGGTGAGGGCTCCCAAGGTCAGGGGCCCGAAAGCGATGCGCATTAAGTCGATCACCTCATAACCCAAGGCTTCAAACATGCGCCGGATTTCACGTTTTTTGCCTTCGCGGATTTCAAGCCGCAGAATGCGACGGCTTAATCGCCTGATCTTAGCGATGCGCGCCATCCCTTCTTCGAGACGAATACCTTTTAAAAGTTTTCTTTCATCGGGAATTTCCAGCGCGCGGTCAAGCCGCACGTCATAGCACTTTACGACTTCAAAACGCGGATGCATCAAACGGTTGGCAAGATCCCCGTCATTGGTAAATAAAAGCAGGCCGGAAGAATCCTTATCAAGTCTCCCGACGGGAAAGACGCGCGTGCGGTCGGGACGCGCCTGCCGTGAACCGGATATCAAATTGGGCGGCAATAAATCGAACACGGTTTTCTTGGCATGGGGATCCGAAGCGGTCGTGGTGTAACCCACCGGCTTGTGTATTAAATAGTAGACATGCCTGCCGAAAGAAAGCGGTTTGCCGCGGAAAGTGAGCGTGTCTTCATCAAGATTGACTTGCCGGCCGAGATCAAAGACGGTCTCACCGTTCAAGGTAACGGCACCGTTTTGCACATGCACTTCGCATTGGCGGCGTGAGCCGATACCGGCCAAGGCCAGCGCGCGGGAGATTCTCATTTCACAAGCTCCAAATAAAAAAGATTTTTTCCGCGGCTTTCATACTTGGCTTCATAATTGGTTTTGACCGCACCGAGCGTTTCCCTTTGATTGACCCGTCTTTTGACGCGCTGCCACGGCAAATTGCTTTCTGAAACCGCGTCTTCCATGACGCGAAAATAATCTTCATGGTCCGTTGCCAGAAAAAGCACGCCGCCCTCCTTCAGCCGCTTTGCCACCGTGCGCAGAAAGTCCGCGGTGACAAGGCGGCGCTTGTGATGCCGCTTTTTGGGCCAAGGATCCGGGAAGAGGATGTAACACGCCTGAAGACTCGCGGCCGGCACGCATTCCGTCAAAAACTCGCGCGCCTCGGTTTTAAGAAAAATAAGATTCTGCAGAGCGCGCTTGCCGGAACGGCGGATGCCGGTTTTCATCCATTTCAAAACGCGGTCCAGGGCGATAAATTGAATGTCCGGATTTTCCTCGGCGCGCGCCACGATGAACTTTCCCTTACCGCAGCCGATTTCCATTTCAACCGGCATTCCGGAGTCGAAGATCCGCACGGCTGCCTTGCGCACGTCATCATTCACCGTGCTGAACGGCCCTCGCCGCAAGGTTTCCGTCACATTGTCAGTCGATTTCATGGCTTCAAATGCACCAGAGTTTCAAGATGCCGGGTTTTCGGAAAAAAATCAAAAGGGATCACCTTGTGTATCGTCCAGCCTTTCTCAACAAAGATTTTCAAATCGCGCGCCAGGGATTCGGGGTAACAGGATAGATAAAAGAGGGATTGAAGCTTGGGTTCCTTTTTCCAATCCGCGATGGCCTCGCAGGCCCGGCCGCTTAAACCTTTGCGCGGAGGGTCGACGATCGCGACAATCTTTTCAGTATGAGCCGTGTCGCAAGCGTAAAGATATTCTTCGACTTTACCGGTGAACAACGTAACTTTATCAAAAAGTCCGTGATACGCCACATTGGCTTCGGCGAGTTTCATCGATGCGGAACTTTCTTCGACCAGATAAACTTTGGCTACCGAATCCGCCAATGCGATCCCAAAAAGACCCACGCCGGAATAAAGATCCGCCAGCGCGGTATGGCCGTCCAGCGCGGCTTCCTTTCGAATGCAGTCCACTGCAAGGGGCAAAATCGAAAGATTGGCTTGAAAGAACGTGTCCAGAGAGTAGAAAATTTTCTTTCCGCGAATTTCGGTCCAGAAATAATCGTTGGGTTTCATGCGCAGCGACCGGCGTCCGATACCGCCCCATGCCACGCGCCCGTCATCTCCTGTTTTAATCACGAGATTGGCCGTGCGGTAATTATCGGGCCAGCGCGCCTCGGCTTGGCGCCTGAGTTCGGGAAGAAAATCAGAAATCGCGGACTTGGCGATCGGGCAGGCCTCAATCGGCACGAGCAGCCGGTTGTCGCGGTCCGTGAAACCCATGATAAATTCCCCGGTTTTCTTTAAGCGGCGCATTTCAATGTCGAGCCGAGCGCGGTAATGATAAGGCTCCGGCGAAGCCACCGCCGGTTCGAAAACATGCTTCGTCAGCGCGAACGCTTGTTGCAGGGTTTCGCGTAAGGCGGCTTCTTTCAGGCGTAATTCTTCCGCATAAGGGATATCCTGATAGGCGCAGCCGCCGCAGGTTCCGAATAGGGGGCATCGCGGTTCAACTTTTGACGCGGGAATGTGCTCTGTGAGGATTTCCGCTTTCATATGAAGGGGCTCAGTATACCACAAACCCTGCGGTGCCGTCCCTTGCCAAGGTGAGATGCGAGTGATAGACTTGCCACCTTATGGCAGATAAAATTTTCATTCAGGACCTCGAGGTGAAGTGCTTGATCGGGATATTCGATTGGGAACGCAAAATCCGCCAAAAGGTCAAGGTTGACCTGGAATTCCCCGCTGACATCCGCAAGGCGGCGCGGCGCGACCGCATCGAGGACGCCGTCGACTACAAGGCTATCGCCAAGGAAACGATCGCCTTCGTTTCCAAAAGCCGGTTTCAATTGATCGAAACGCTGGCCGAACGGCTTGCGGATCTGTTGCTTAAAAAATTCCGCCTGCGTTCAATCAAGGTCCGGCTCTCCAAACCCGGCGCCTTGCGCCACTCGAAGAATGTAGGCGTCGAAATCACGCGGAAGCGATGAACCGTTATTTCCTCAGCATCGGTTCAAACATACAGCCCGCTCTTCACGTTCCGCGCTGCCTGAAATTTCTCTCTGAAAAATTTCGCGTCGTAAAAACGTCTTCTGTTTATGAAACCGAACCGGTCGGTCCCGTCGGAAAAAACAAATTCTGGAATCTTGCGGTTGAAATTGAATCTGAATTAAGTCATGCGGAATTGCTGCATGCCTTGCGCGCAATCGAAGAATCGCTCGGCCGCAAGCGCGATCCAAAAAATAAGTATGCGCCGCGCACGATTGATCTGGATATTCTCCCGCAGCCGGATTATCAATCTGCGGCGTTTATCATGATTCCTTTGGCCGAAATTGCGCCGGACGTCCGGGATGCCGAGACAGGAGATACGTTCGAACAGCTGGCGGAAAAATTAAAGGAAGGCGGTCGGGCAGCACACAAAATCAAACCGAACCCACTCGCTCCGAATAATATTTAAATTTATTTTTGACGAAATTCTTCCAAATCCAGCGAATCGGAATGTTCTCGGTGGCCTTGTCGTACGCATCTTCGGCGGAAAGACCTTCGTATTTCATGTAATAGATCCCGGCCATCACACTCGTACGTTCCGCGCCGCGGCGGCAATGAAAAAAAACCGGGCGGTTTTCGGCATAGTCCATCGCTTCGAAGAATGCCGCCAGGGCCTCGGGCTCATCCTCACCGTAAATCTTCCAAGGGATGTGAATGAAATCCATCCCGTACTTTTCGGCCATTTCGCGGCCAAAAGCCACCCACTTGTCCTCATGACGGAAATTGATGATGGTCTTCACGCCGATGGATTTTAAGTACTCATACCCTTCTTCTTCAGGCTGTCCGCCGCGATAAACATCCTCCGCGATTTGCAGAAAAACAGGAATGCTGTGCCGGGTCTGGGCCGCAATCGCCGGCCAGGCAAACGCCAAAACGCCGAAAATCAAGAGTAAGTAAAATAACCAATCGGGGTTTTTCATCTGGCAGGTATGATACCACTAAACGAGGAAAATCATATACTTTGCATACGGTAAGGCGCCGTAGGCAATATCACCGACTCCCATCAAAGTTCCGGCCACCGTTTTGAAGGTGCCTTTGATCACCCCGGTCACCAAACCGAGGGGAAACATGATCTGAGAAGAATCTTGAATCATCGCTTTAGGTATTTCAACCGTTGAAAAAAGAGTGCGCCCGACCCCGCGAATGATATAGCCGTCACGTTTTCCCGCAAGGACATCCGCGGGAGTCAGGAGGGTCAATACCATTATTGCCAGGATGAAGCAGACGGTCCGCTTTCTAAGGGAATACCGCATCATATAGCAATTAACGGCACTTACGCGCATTTCCATAGACCCCTTCGACATTTCGGTTGAAATTTCGGCCGTTTTGAATAGACTAAGGGGCCTTATGAAGAGCGTCTTGGTGACCGGCGGCGCCGGTTTCATCGGTTCCAACCTAACTCTTGAGCTGCAAAGCCGTTACCCCCAGTGTTCCATCACCGTTTTGGATGATTTCCGGGGTACCAGCTTCCAGAACCTGCTTGGTTTTAAAGGGGATGTCCTGGCCTTTAACGCGGCGGATAAGGGCTGGCTTGAAGC
>JBFHCO010000069.1:0-9630 GCA_041585205.1 Candidatus Omnitrophota bacterium
GGAGGGTGAATTTGCCATGATTGTCGTGCTTTCGCATACTCATAAGACGTTCTCGCAGGTGCAAAAGGCCGTTCGCAAAGCGGTCGGCGCGTGGAAATTAACCGTTTCCGGTAAAGATTTAAAAGGCACGCTCAAGCGCGGCGAAAAACACCAGGCCGGCAGCAAGGCCTTTTTAATCAGCGTGGTCGGCAAGGATCAAACCGGCATTGTTTATAAAACGAGCCGCTTGCTCGCGGGTCATAAGCTGAATATTACGGATCTCAACAGCAAAATTCTCGGCCGCGGTAAAAACACATTGTATGCCTTAATGCTCGAAGTCGACATTCCTAAAAAGTTCCGCTTGATAAATCTTGAACGCGAGCTCAAACAGATGAGCCATGAGACGGGCCTGGAAGTCCGCATGAAATCCGTCGAAAGATTATCTTTATAAATTGTAAAGCCCATGCCGGCCACATTCCCGATAGTATTATTCCCGGACCCGCGCTTACGCCAAAAGGCCCTGAGGGTCACTGATTTTGGGCCCGATTTAAGGGATTTGGTTCAGCGTTTGGTGCATACCATGCGGGCACAACAGCATGGCATTGGTCTTGCGGCGCCGCAGGTCGGCATTTTGCGCCAAATTGCCGTGGTGGACGTGTCAGCCAGAATCCAGGGTGCCAAACTGCTTATTTTGGTCAATCCGGTGATGCTGGAAGCCAAGGAAGAGGTTTTAAGCCAAGAAGGTTGTATGAGCCTGCCGGAATATACGGCACCGCTTAAACGCTATGCACATGTCAAAATCGAGGCCCGGGACGCGCATGGCAAGAAATATGTGAAATCGGCTCAAGGGATTGAGGCTATATGCATTCAGCATGAGTTGGATCATTTGCAGGGCATGTTATTTCTGGACCGTGTGGCATCCTTAAAAACCGACATGATGCCGCGGCATTTGCGGGGACGGAAGAGGTTATAAGTTTAGGGCGATTGCGCTTAGAGAGCGAGGCGAATCGCCCTTATAAAATAGCAGACAACGTCCGATAATGTATCTTATGTAAAGTATCCCTAGAGGGAATATCGAGCGCAATAAGCCGTTTAACACAGGCTATTTCTTCAGGAGATTGGATACGATTTGATTGACGAGTTTGCCGTCAGCCTTGCCTTTAACATCCGGCATCAGGGCCTTCATTACCTTACCGGCATCGGCCGGCGATTGGGCGCCCGAGGTTTGAATGGCCTTTTGGGCCAAGGCCTTGATTTCATCTTCCGATAATTGCTTGGGCAGGTATTTCTTTAAGACCTCGATTTCGGCTTTTTCCTTGTCGGCCATTTCCTTACGGCCGCCTTTTTCGAACATCTCACAACTTTCCTGATGCTTTTTGACCTGCTTTTGCAGGACATCCACGGCATCCGCGTCGTCGAGCTCGTTTTTCTTCTTTTCAATCATGGCGTTTGTGAGCGCGGATTTGGCCATACGCAGGGTCGAAAGCGCATCTTTTTGTCCGGCCTTCATGGCTTGAATGATATCCGTCTCGATTTGCTTTAAAATCGGCATAAATCCTCCGTGTTTACCAGTCTTTGAGAACTTGCGGCGGTTCGCGTTTAAGCGGCGGGCGTCTTAGGTCCTGTAATTCACGTTCAGTTTCTTTCAAGGCGTCCAGGATGCGCAGCGCTTCTTCCATTTTCATCTGGCCTTGCAGGGGTCTGGGCGCCCGCTGCTGGTCTTCCCGTTCCGGCTGGGGTTCGGGCTTTTCCTGCTCCCCCTCCCGCTCTTCCGGCTCCTGTTTTTCCCTCTCTTCCTGTTCTCGCTGCTGCTTTTCCTTCTCGCGCTGCTCCTGTTCTTTTTGCTGCTGTTCCTGTTCTTGCTGTTCCTTTTGCTGCTGCTCCTGCTGTTGGTCTTGTTGATCCTGTTGCTCTTGCTGCTGTTGTTGCTGGTCTTCCTGTTGCTGCTGGTCTTGCTGCTGCTGTTGTTGGTCTTGCTGTTGTTGCTGCTGCTGCTGTTGCTGGTCTTGCTGTTGTTGTTGGTCTTGTTGCTGCTGTTGCTTTTGATCCTGTTTACGGTTCTCGTTTTTTTGCTCAAACATACTTTTCTTTTTCTGCAGGAATTCTAAATTGTATTTGGCGTCCTCATCTTTGGGGTTGATTTCAAGCACCTGCTCATAGGCCTCAATGGCCTTTTCAAAATTACCCAAACGATACTGCGCATTGCCGTAATTATAAAGCGCCTGCGCCTTCAGCTTCTCGTCCTGTGCGGCACCCACGGCCTTTTCGAGCTCCTGGGAGGATTCACGGTAGGAATCCATTTGATAAAGCGACGTGGCCAAATTGTAGCGGATGGTGGGGTCCTCCGGGCTTTTGACCTGCGCCTTGCGGTAGGAATCGACGGCCGACTCGTATTTTTTATCCTCAAACAGCTCGTTACCCTTTTTATTCAAACCATGCGTGGTCTGAATAAAGCCGCTGCACAGAAAAAAGACGAGCAGAATTAAGGCCGGCTCGGGGATCTTTTTTCGCGTGCGCCGAATGAGCATCTCGGCGATTAAACATAATAAGGCCAGCAAGAGAAAAGGCTGAAAACGCTCTTCCTTTTCAAAAATTTGACGTTCGTCGAATTTGCGTTCACCGAGTGTTTCCATATGCCTCAGTATCAAATTGATTTCCTCCTCACTGGGAGTGCTGGGCAGGTACAGGCCGCCGGTTTCATTGGCGACCTTTTCGAGCAGCTCCCGGTTGAGGCGTGTCACCACGAGCTCCCCGGCGCGGTCTTTCTTAAAGCCGCTTTGTCTCCCCTGCTCGTCCTTCAGGGGGATAGGCGCCCCCTCTTCACTGCCAAGCCCCACCGTATAAATTCTAACATTGCCTTTCTTGGCGGCATCCAGGGCCTGCTCCAGCCCCCCTTCGTGGTCTTCCCCGTCGCTGAAGACAATCAGCGCTTTGTATTTCAGCTGTTCTTCAGGAAAGGAGCGGAGGGCGATTTGAATGGCCTGCTGCAAAGATGTCCCCGGGTCGGGAATGTATCCGGTTTTAATGGCGTCGAGAAACAAGAAAAAGGCGGCGTAATCCAGCGTCAGAGGGGTCTGCAGGAAGCCCGAGCCCGCGAAGGCCACCATCCCCACGCGGTCGCCTTTTAATTTGCGTACGGTGTTGCGGATTTCAAGTTTCGATTTGTCGAGCCGGCTTGGCTTGATGTCCTCAGCCAGCATGCTTAAGGATGTATCCAGCAAAAAGATAATGTCCACGCCCTTACGCTGAATTTCGCGCGTTTGTTCGCCCCATTGCGGACGGGCGAGCGCCAGCACGGCAAATAACAGGAACAGCGCGAAGCAAAGAAAGCGCATCTTTTCCTCAGCCGGCCGGTAGGAAGGCATGAGTTTGCCCGTGACGGTTTCAAGTTCCCCGAAGCGGCGGATACGGCGGTTCCAAACCTTGCGGGATAAAATGAAGAGTCCCGCCAAAAGCGGAAGCAGCCACAGCCAAATCAGCATTTCAGGTTTAAAAAATTGCATCAAGGCACCTTCAAAAGCGCGGTCCGGCTCATCAGAATTTCAAATAGCAGCAGGATCAGCGCCGGAAACAGGAAGAAATGAAACAGTTGGTCGTAGCTGTGATATTCCTTCACCTTGACTTCCGTTTTTTCGAGTTCATTGATCTTTTCATAAATCTCCGCCAGGGACTGCGGATCACGCGCGCGGAAAAAGAGGCCGCCCGTGATATCGGCAATGCGCTTTAAGGTCATTTCGTCGATTTCGACCTGTGCCTGCACATACCGCTTGCCGAAAAGCGGGTCCTGCACCGGGAAAGGCACGAGCCCGCCCTTTCCGACGCCAATCGTATAAACCTTGATGCCGAAAGTGCTAGCCAGCTCGGCCGCCGTAATCGGGTCGATATTGCCCGCGTTATTTTCACCGTCCGTAATCAAAATGATGACTTTGCTGATGGCGTCACTGTCTCGCAGGCGGTTGACGGCCGAGGCGAGGCCCATGCCAATCGCTGTACCGTCGGCGATCATGCCGATTTGAACGTCCTTTAGAAGTTGAATGAGCACGTTGTAATCGAGCGTGAGCGGGCATTGCGTGAAGGCCTTGCGCGCGAACACCACAAGTCCGATACGGTCGTTTTCGCGGCCGAGGATAAATTTGGCCGCTTCCTGCTTGGCGACGGCAAGGCGGTTTTCAGGTTTAAAATCTTCGGCCAGCATGGAGCCTGAAAGGTCGAGCGCAATCACGATATCGACGCCTTTCGTTTGATATTCACGCTCCGAAGAGATGCTTTCAGGACGCGCGAGCGCGGTAATCACGAGGCACAGGATCAAAATGCGCCACAGCGGCAGCATACGGTAAAGCATCACCCGAAGCGAGGCCCATCTCCCCTGCAGCGGCTCCAGCGTCGAAATTGCCAGCGTCACGCGGCGGCGGCGCTTGGACAGCCAGAGCAGAAACGGAATCAACAGCAGCAGGAGTAGAAAAATGGGGTGTCTAAAGTTCACGGACCACCTCCGTTTCCCTGCGTTCCGATTCGCGCCCCGCTTCTTCGACGATTTCCTTGGACTTTTTGTTCAATTGAATGATTTCGGCCGGCTCCGGTTTCCATTTGGCGAATTTGGCGAGGTCGGATGCCTCCAGCACTTCCTGAATCTTGGCGCGTAAAGCGGGTGTGAGCGATTTTTGCTTCAGGTCCCGGGTGATTTCGTAGGTGGTTGATTCCACGGCGAGTATGCCGTAATGTTTCTCAAAATAAATGCGCAGAATCTCGGACAGTGTCAAGTAGTAAGCTTTGATTTTGCCCTGCTTTAAAAGTTCGGATTCAAAAAGACGCGTGAGGGCCTGCAGGGCCTCTTCTTCGGGTGTGAGCAGCCGCTCAGGAGCAGCTTCGATTATTGGCCGGTTTTTCCAATGCAGGTAAAAGGCGATTGCGCCGACGACGAGTGCCGCAAAGACAATCGTGAGAATCAACCACGTCACGAATTTGGAAGGAATGGGCAGCACCGTCTTCACGCCGCGTATATCCGTTTGCTCCTCTCCTCCCGCGACACTTTGTACCGTGATATAGAGCGGGTTGGTGGTAATCGTTTTTTCCTCCCCGCCCGCAACGCGGTAGCGGATTTTTACGGGGTCCAGAATGAAATCGCCGAGGCGGAAACTCGTCAGCGCGATTTTACGGCCTGAGACAATTTGCCCGTCTTCGTCACGGCGGAATTCGTCGATTTTTTTGATTTTAAAAATATCCGAAGGAGGCGCGGTTATCGAAGAAAGAATTTCAACATCCGGATTGCGCTTGACCGTCACGGTGTAATCGACGGGGTCTCCGATTGTGATGAAGGCGCTGTCCACCTCGGCCTTGACCGAAATCGGGCTTTTTTCGGCCGCGCGGAGCTCCGAACCGCTCAGCAAGAAGCAAAGTAGAATGAATGAACCTGAACCGAAAAGTTTAAAGGCGTTTTTCACGGATTTTGAAAAATTTCATCAAAGGTTCTACGTAAGAAGACTCGGCCTGGATGTCGATTTTATCCATGCCGATTGTTTTAAAAAGCTTGTCCAGTTTTTCGTCGCGTTCGGCGGCCTTTTTTTGATACTGTTTGCGCAGCCAAGGGTCCGTGGAGTCAATCAACATGACGCGCCCGCTTTCGCGGTCTTCGACTTCCATGAGACCGAGCGGAGGCAGCTCATGCTCACGGCGGTCTTTTAAATGGATGGCAATGACGTCATGGCGGCGGCTTAGGATTTTAAGCGCCTTTTCATAGCCGGTATCAATAAAGTCCGAAATCAAAAAAATAACAGCCGTACGCGTCAGCATGCGGTGCAGGTATTCCAGTGCCTCCTGAAGCCGCGTCCCCTTGCGGCGCGGGTTGTAATAGAGAATCTCGCGCACGACGCGCAGCACATGCATGCGTCCTTTTTTCACCGGCACGTACTTTTCAACTTCGTCGGTGACAATCACCATGCCGGTTTTATCTTTATTTTTGACGGCGGAGAATGCGAGCAGCGCCGTGATTTCGGCCGCGACTTCGGATTTGAGTTTGCCGCCCGTGCCGAAATACTGCGAACCCGACATATCGACCACAAAAATCACGGTGAGTTCGCGTTCTTCGACGAATTTTTTAACGAAAGGATGTTGCGAGCGCGCGGTGACATTCCAGTCAATCGTGCGGATATCGTCGCCCGGCACGTATTCGCGCACGTCGGCGAATTCAATCCCCTGCCCCTTGAAGACGGATTCATATTCTCCGCCGAAGAGGTCGTTGACAAGACGTGTGGTCCGGATTTCGATACGCCGGACTTTCTTGAGAATTTCCTTCGGGATCACGGGACTTCGACTTGGTCAAAGATTTGCTTGACGATATTTTCGGAAGTCATGTCCTCGGCTTCAGCCTCATAGGTCACGAGTACGCGGTGGCGCAGGACATCGAGCCCGATTTGTTTCACGTCGTCCGGCGTGACGTAGCCGCGTCCGCGCAGGAAGGCATGCGCCTTGGCGACCTGTGTCAGCATGATGCTGGCGCGCGGTGAAGCGCCGTAGGCAATCAGCGGCTTCAGATTTTCGAGCTTATATTGGCCGGGCTCGCGCGTAGCGAAGACCAAGTCCAAAATATAGTCTTTCACTTTTTCGTCGACATAGATTTGATGCATCAGGTCCCGCAGTTTAAAAACCTTATCCGGATGTATCACCGGTTTGACTTCGATATCCTTGCCCGTCGTCATGCGCTCGAGAATTTCTTTCTCCTCCTTCTTATTGGGATAGGTGACGACAAGTTTCAGCATGAAACGGTCCACCTGCGCTTCGGGCAGCGGATACGTCCCCTCCTGTTCAATCGGGTTTTGCGTCGCGAGCACAAGGAAAGGTTTCGGAAGCGGAAAGGTCTTGCTGCCGATAGTGACCTGGCGTTCCTGCATGGCTTCCAGGAGCGCGCTTTGCACCTTCGAGGGGGCGCGGTTGATTTCGTCCGCCAGAATGATGTTGGCGAATATCGGTCCCTGTTTGGTCGTGAATTCGCCGTCCTTCGGGTTATAAACGAGCGTCCCAATGACGTCGGCCGGTAAAAGGTCCGGTGTGAACTGAATGCGCTGGAATTTTGCGTCGACGGCGCGCGACAGCGTTCTGACCGACATGGTTTTGGCAAGGCCCGGCACGCCTTCAATTAAAATGTGGCCGTCCGCGAGCAACGCCAACAATAAATTTTCGACGAGGTATTGCTGACCGACAATCACCTTGCCGATTTCGCGCACCAAGTCTTGCAGGACCGCGCTTTCGTCTTTGACCTTGGCTGATATTTCTTTGATTGCGACATCCATAACAACGCCTCCTTCGAGAGATTAACCGGTTGGGTTGGAAATGACTTTTTTGGATTCGAGAAAACGGATAATGTCTTTTGAAATGCGCGACATCTGATACTCATTCAGGGATCCACCCATGAATTTCACTTCTCTCAGCTCTCCAAAGATGGATTCCAGCATCTGCGACTCATCCCGCGTCAGGTTTTTTTGACGCATCAGGGAGAATAATTCATCATCCGTCGCTTTGCCTTGGCCGAGATTGTAATGTTCGATCAAGAATTCCCTGAATATAAAATTGAGTTCATGCAGCGCGTCTCTCGGCATCCGCGGCGGTTGCGCATTCTGAAGCGCCTTGATTTTAGCCAGCGCCATCTCACGCGGGTTGGGGCCGACGGCGCCCGCTGCTTGTTGCGCATTTTTTTTACGCCGACGGAGAGACCAGATAATCAACACCGCGGCGACCGGAAGCGGCGCCAGATAGAGCAGTGTCCAGCCCCTGATTTTCAGAGGCGGTTGGGTGACGGTTAGGAGCTGTTCTTCCACCGTGAAACGTCCGCCCATTTGATTCTGCGGGTCCACGTAAGGCAATTCGAAGGCGCCGATGCGCGCCGGCCCCGCGCCTTCGGCCTCAAAAATAACCGTGAAGGTTTTTTGAACCCATTCCGCGCCTTCGCGGATAAAAATTTCCTGGGATTCCCCCCATTTATAAATAGTGAGATTTTCAAGCTGAAGATTGGGAAAGGCGAAAGTGTAATTGGCTTCCGCTTGCGGCCAGGCGATTTCAACCGTCAATTCGGTTTTTTGGTCGAGTGCGAAGGAGGCATGCGAAAGGCGTACATCCAACTCGGGTTCTGCGTAAGCGGAAACCGCAAATGGAATCAGAAAAATTAAGACGGTCCCTAACCGTAAAAATCGAAACATAAACGATTATTGTACAGAGACTTACGGCTTCAATCAAGACCCCAAACCGCGAAGAACTCAATTGCAATCGTGCGGGGGACAGAAGGTATTTTCAGCCCGGAGAAATTTCTCGCAGAGGACTCCGCTAACTTACGGGGTCCCCAACCGCCGATACGGCACATCCGTGCCTTTCGACGGTCTCCCCTGTAAGTTAGCTGCGTCCTCTGTCTTCGCAATTTCTCCTGATGGGTTTCAAATACCTTCTGTCCCCTGAAGCCCTGATATCAAAAGAGCCAAGAAGATTTGTCGGAGTCCAATCAGACGCATACTCGTAGACGGGACGACTGAGCTAAGTTCTACGGGGAGACCTGAGAAAGGCGCCGCATGGCGCCGTATCTCAGGAGGGGTCCCCAGAACTTAGTGAAGCGGCCCGCGAGAGAGTGCGTCCGGACGAAGACAATACTTCTTGGCTCTTCGCGCTGTAGCATTTGCGACCTTGCAACAAACGGGGAAACCCCACGCTTCGCCGTTTGTGAAATGGAGGCGTTGATTACTTCTTTTTCTTGCCCTTGTCTTTATCGTCTTCGTCGACCACTTCATAGTCGGCGTCCACGACATCATCCTTCTTTTGGCCCCCGCCTTGACCCGGCTGGCTTTGTGCGCCGCCCTGGGCCTGCTGTTTCTTGGCCGCTTCCTCATAGACCTTTTGGGCAATCGTATGCGAAGCCGTGGTCAGCTTCTCCGTGGCCGCTTTAAGTGTCTCCACCGAATCGGAGGTCAAAGCCTTTTTGGCCTCTTCAACGGCTTCTTCGACTTTCTTTTTCTCATCCGCGCTCACCTTATCCCCGTGCTCTTTAAGGGTTTTCTCGGTGGCGTAGACGAGATTGTCGAGCTGATTGCGCGTCGTGACGAGTTCATGCTTCTTTTTGTCTTCATCCGCGTGTGACTGCGCTTCCTTGACGAGTTTTTCGACTTCGTCTTTGGAAAGCCCGGAGGAAGATTCGATACGGATTTTTTGCTCCTTACCCGTGCCGAGATCTTTCGCTGATACATGCACGATGCCGTTGGCGTCAATGTCAAATGTGACTTCGACTTGCGGCACGCCGCGCGGAGCCGGCGGAATGCCTTCCAGGTTAAACAAGCCGAGCACGCGGTTATCTGAGGCCATCTCGCGCTCGCCCTGCAGCACCTTCACCGTGACCGCCGTTTGATTGTCGGCCGCGGTGGAAAAAATTTCTGATTTTTTGGTCGGGATCGTGGTGTTGCGCTCAATCAATTTGGTCATAACACCACCCAGCGTTTCAATTCCGAGTGACAGCGGGGTCACGTCCAGCAGCAACACGTCTTTGACATCGCCTTTCAAGACACCGCCTTGAATCGCGGCGCCAACGGCCACGACTTCGTCCGGATTGACGCCTTTATGCGGCTCTTTGCCGAATAGCTTCCGCACCTTGTCGATGACGGCCGGCATGCGCGTTTGACC
>JBFHCO010000070.1:0-9629 GCA_041585205.1 Candidatus Omnitrophota bacterium
AACCAATCCACCATCCACTGTGCTCTCAGGCGGTCTTTGGCCATCACAAGATCGGGCGCCAAAAAGGATGCTGACAAAGAAGGATCCGGTTCCGATTGATGGCATTTGATACATTGTAACTTTTCGAATAATTCGCGCCCCGCATTCACTTCAGCCGGCGTGGTCGGAGGTACTTTGACTCCCGCATAAGTAGGCTCCACATCGGCCAGGTGGTTGAAATATTCAATGAAGGTGGTCAATTCTTTTTCACTGAATCCGAAGGTGGGCATACGGTAACTTAACCAAGGACGTATGGGGATAGGCTGCTCCAGAAAGTGATACAGCCAGACCTCTTGCACCTTCCGCCCTTCCCCGTCCAAAATGGGGGGTGCATTCCCCGGATCTTCGATAATCGATCGTACATCGCCTATTTTCCCGTCCAGGGTATGGCAACCCTGACAATTATGCTTCTGCGCGAGGAGTCGGCCTTCTTCGATTTTCTTTTCTTTGATGGTCAGCCGCTTCTGCATTTCAAGCGGAACTTCTGTTTTTTGCAAACTCAGTAAAAAAGTGGTTAAAATCGCCGCTTCGTCATCCGTGAAATCAAACTGCGGCATCCTCAATTTATCTTGATAAGTCCGAACCTTCCCGTGATCAAAGCTGCGGGGTTCTTTGAGTTTTTGAAAAAACCAATCCTGCCGCGTATGAGCGATGTCGACAAAACCAAAATCAAAACGACTGAGCTCTTTCGTGCCTTCATCGGTCAATTCCACTCCGATCGGTTTGGCGTCTTCAAATCCTTTGATGGTGTGGCATCCGAAACAACCTTGTCTTGTGATGGTTTTTTCTCCGATGAACTCAAGTTTTTGCTCAGGGCTCATCTCGGCGAGCGCCGCCTTGGCTTCATCGTGGCGTAATTTGCTCGCCATAAAGTTCAACGCAAGTTCATCGACCACATCTTGATTCACATGCGGAAGCCGCACGCTTTCAAATTTTTCGTTGCGGTCTTGCAGCAAATAGCTCACGATATGCGCCGCTTCTTCATCTGTTAACCGCAAATTCGGCATCTGGGTATCCGGACTGTAATGACGGGGGTTCTTAAGCCAGGTAAATAGCCAATCCGGCTTCACTTTGCTGCCAAGCCCGGATAATTCAGGGCCGTGATCGCTGGCGGCCAAAGGACCCACGGCGTGGCAACCCAAACACCCGATTGCTTTCACCAAGCGTTCACCCTCCGCGGGGTCTCCCTTTTTCGGAAGTGACTCCAAACGAATCGGTTCCGAATGTTTCATCAAATAGGTCGCGATACCCGCGATAGAAGCTTCATTTTTCATCTTACTTTCTTCATCCGATGTATTGCTAAGATGAAAAACGCGCGGCATGCGCGTCGAAGGACGAAATTCTTTCGGATTTTGCAGCCAACGCACAATCCAGTCTTGTTCCAGTTTGCTTTGCACATGCATCAAACTCGGACCGACTAACCACCGGTTATCAAAACCTTCCACCTTATAGCAACCGAAACACCCGCTTGCTTGAGCCAGACGCCTTCCTTCATTCAGTCGAGGCGCCTGCGGCACATCCACGACACCGTGATGGCATTTGGCGCAAGCTGCTTCTACATGATTCAAGGGCAGCATCTTGTCTGACCAGTGCTTCATGGCATGCCAATGATGCTCTTTCTCCCATTCCTTAGCCTGCGCTTCGGTTTGAGGAGTGTGCGCCGCCGTCGTGAAACTCACTGAATGACCGTTGCCGCCGTGGCAAGAGGTGCAACCAAACGCTTCCATCGGATGCGGGGAATCGGGAGCTAAGAATAAATCCAGTCGCGGATGAGTTTGGAAAGGAGCCGGTGCATTTTCAAAACCTTTTTGATCAATGCCCAAATGACAAGTGATGCAACGGTCGACTTTTTCGACTTTTGTAAAATAATAATCGTCATGTAAATTTTCCACGACGATTTGCTGAATCCGTAAAGTCGGGTTCATAAAATCCAGCATAGGGGCATTCAACACGCCCTTGATCCAGCTGGGTTTTAAATTTTTGATCTTTTGATCCAGCTGTGAAACGGAACGGGTCACTCGGTCGATTTCCTTTTTTAATTCGGCCTCTTGATCCGTCCATTGTTTGAGTTCGGATTCTTGGTTTTCAATTTCCTTTTCAATCCTCTCGACCTCCAAGCTGGCTTGTTCGATTTCCGGTTCCCGATTTTCCAATTTGGATAAATACGTTTTCGCTTTTCTCTCATCATGGTGCTTGGTGTGTTCTTCGTAGAAATAGCGGTCGGAATCTTGAAATTGTTTCAAGTCTTGGAAGCGAGACCGCGCCTTGGTCAATCCGACGTTCAATCCGGTCAGGTTTTTCTCGATTGCCTGAATTTGATCCTGATGGCCCGCCATCTGACCTTGAAACGCCTTCAAATCCGCATGCAGAGAAAGCAACTTGTCCTGGTCAATCGCCTTCTCCGCCTCGGCCTTTTCTTTCTCCGTCAATTCGCGGGTATAGTCGACGAATTTGCGTTGCCAACCTTTCCATTCGCGGTTGCTGTCTTCCAGGACCATGGAAACCAATCCGACAAAAAGCACAATGGATGCGATCGCGAACCAAAAGGTCGTTTTCTTAAGATCGTAGAGTTTGGGAGAAGGGCCTGGCATGATCAGATATTAAAAAAGAATTCAGGGATTGCGACGATGTATTTTAAATTAAAAGACCAGCGCAAAAACATTTTAATCGGAAGCGACAGCATCGTCATAAAAAGCATCATCCAGAAGCTGTAACGCACCGCTCCGACCTTTTCATAAAATTTCCTCAATTTGGATTTCGCGAGCAACGCGGGCGGGATCAAAAAATAGAGCGCCACCAAAATGATGCCGGGCGCTTCCCGGATAAACCATTCTTTCGGCAGGCCGCGGCCCAACCATTTAATGTAAATGAACTCTGAAAGATTGACGTTCACGAGCGGTACGACTTTATGCACATCCCATTTTTCAAAGGGCCCGAAAAAGTTCCAGTTCGGCCCCCGCAGGAAAGTGCCGACGATAATAAGCAAAATCCATAAAATCCAAAAACCGAAGAGAAACAGCGTAATCCCCCAGCGGCGCTGCTTGAAACAATAGAATCCCGATGTCTTATGATCCGTGGTGATATAGGGAATCGCGCATAATCCCACGATGATAAAGGTCGGGAGCAGAACGCCTGCGATCCAGGGATCAAAATAGACCAGCATTTCCTGCAAGCCCAAGAAATACCAGGGTGCCTTGGAGGGATTCGGTGAAATGGTCGGGTTGGCGGGTTCTTCAAGCGGGGCCTTCAGGAAAATAGACCAAAGCACCAACATGATGGCATAGAGCAGCGCAACAACGAATTCAATGTAGATCAGGTAAGGAAACACGGAAACCTTGACCTCGGCTTCCTGTTTTTCGATCGTGGGCTTGCCCTGCGCAATCAAATCATCATTGATCACCGCTTTGCGCATCGCAAACCATGTCAAATAACCAAAAATGAAAAGCATGGCGACGATCGGCACGTTATCCGGCGTTGTCACGATCGTGCGGAAATGGTCATCCGTCAAACCCACCATAAAAAAAAGAAGCACGAAAATCGCGGAAGGAATCGCGACCGCAGGGGACGTGCATTGCTTCGGAAAGGTCACAAAAACGGCAAAGACCGCTGTCGCGCCGACAAAAATGGAAACAGGCGATGATACGGCGTTGACGGCTTCTTTTATCAACTCGATCATAGCGGCGCGCTGATGCCTCCGTCTTTACGGATGCGCCAAAAATGGACGGCCATGAGAATCACGACGGCGGTCGGAATGGCAACACAATGCAAAATATAAAAACGAAGCAACGCTCCCGCACCGACAAACCGGCCTCCCAACAAAGCGAAGCGAACATCGCTACCCGAATGAATGAGCTGAATATCTCCGAGAGCCAGCAAGGCAGCACCCGGACCTTCATGTCCCAAAAAGGGCGTGGCGCGCGCCATGTTGCTACCGACCGTAATAGCCCAAATGGCCAGTTGATCCCACGGCAGCAAATACCCGGTGAAACTTAAAAGCATCGTAAGCACCAGCAGAATAACCCCGATGACCCAGTTAAATTCGCGGGGCGGCTTATAAGAACCGGTCATAAACACGCGGAACATGTGTACCCAAACCGTGATCACCATCGCATGCGCCCCCCAACGATGCAGTTCCCGCATGATGCCGAAAGGAACGTGTTCGCGCATGGCAATGATGTCGTTATAGGCGTATTCCACGGTCGGCCGATAATAAAACATAAGCAAAATGCCGCTGACAACCAGCGTCAAAAAGACAAAAAAGGAAAGCCCTCCCGCACACCAAGTAAAACCAAATCGCGCGCCGGACTTACGCACCTTCACCGGATGCAGATGAAAAAAAACGTTCGTTAAAACGGTCATCGCACGGTCACGCTCGTCGTCACTGTAACCGTGACGGAACATCGACTTTCCGACCTGCGTCTTTAAACGGAAATCTTTAAAGTTCATCGAGGGAAGCTTGGGTAATTTCAATGAGAACTTTTTTTTCTGGGGTTCCGGTTTCTTTTCTTCCGGCTGATCAACCATAAAATAAAACTCCTATGACTTGCGGCATCTAAAGCGGCAAAAAGCTTTGCGGATCATTCCACTCGCCTTTTTCCTGCTGAAATATTTTACTTTTATCGATTAAAACCTGGCCGTCTTCGGCGAGCGAAATAGCAAATCGCTCCAAGGGACGCGGGGCGGGACCTTCAAAGTTAATGCCGGATTTAAAAAACCCGCTGCCGTGGCACGGACATTTAAATTTTTCTTCGGCATCCAGCCAACTCGGCGTGCATCCCAAATGAGTGCAAACAGTCGACAAGACATACATGCCTTCGGCTGTGCGGACGATCCAAACGCCGTATTTGTCTTTCCAGCGTAAATCCACCTTGCCGATTTCAAATTCATCCGGAGATCCGGCTTTGAAAGACATCTTGGGCTCAAACAGAACGTTCGGAAACATGAAACGCAATACGGTGGAGAGCGCCGCAACCGTGGCCGCGGCAAAGGCAGCCCACGCAAGGCCGAGCCAGGTAAAAATAAAATGCCGTCTCTCGGGAGATTGTATGCCTGCAGGTTTCGCAGTCGGCGCCGGGGCGGCGGCCGGTTTCGCTGCGGGCGGAGGAGCGGGCCGTTGTGACGGCGGTTGATCCGATTCGGGCTTCTGTCCGCCAGATTGAGGGGTAGAACTTTGATCCGTCATGCTTCCCAGTGACTCTATTTATGGGTTCTGTTGAATGTAATCCAAGGCATCGAGCGCTGCCTGACGCACTTTCAAACTTACATCTCGATCCGCCAGTTCGACTAAAACAGGAACGGATTCATTTTTCTTTAACAGGGCCAAACCTTTGATGGCATTGACCATGATTTCTTCGATCTTGTCTTCCGTCATCTGATCATAAGCACCTAGCGTCCTGCGATCAGACATTTTCAAAAGCTCTGAGTAGCCCGCATCGCTTCCCAACCGGGCAAGACTCAATGCGGCGTTCCAGCGCACATCCCGATTTTCATCGGATAGCAGCGGCTGAAGCCGCTTCGCGGCATCCCGGTTTCCGACCACGCCCAAGACATAGGCAGCCGTTTTACGCAGCTCCGGGTTTTCGTTTTTCAAAAATTCGGCGATTTGGCCTGCGCTGCCTGAGGCCTGTTTGACCCCCAGACTCCAAATCAAATAAAGCTGAACATCCGGCTCCGTCTCATCCCGCAAGGCCGCCTCGAGCGCCGGGATGACTTCCGGATCATCAAAACGCCCTAACGCTATGGCCATATAGGACCGCGTTCTGGCATCATATTCGCGGCGGTCCCGCAGAATATGAATCACTTCCTTCATCACGCCCGAGGTACGGAGCATTCCCCGGCCCTGATTTAACTCGTTTGAAAGCTCGAATGCCTTCTGCCAACGTTTGCTGGGGGATCCGGTTTTAATCGCCGTTATTAGAGATTCCGGCGTTTCTGCTTCGCGCGTGAGGAGCACAACGGTACAGAGCAACACCGCCATACCCACGGCGATCAGAAGAGGAAAAATAAATAAACCGAAAAATAATTTTCTTCCGGAACCCTCGTTCGTGTGCGAATTTACCATGTTTTTGCCCTTCAATCAATACCCAATGGACAGCGGCTACCGGGATGAAAATGCTGTCATTCTGCGGTTGTTTTTTTTGTACAAGAAGACAGCCGTAAAAACGGCAAAAAGATCGGCCGCGACAGCCGCCGCAACATACGGAAGGCCGCCGCCCCCGAACCCGTAACTGTGCAGACCCGCTGCCAAAACAAAGTTCACGCCGTACCACGCCATCAGTATTCCTAAAAATGCGACCACCGCACCCACGACCAGCCCGAACGTATTCAACCAGCGGGCAAAACGGCCGTGCAAAACCATTAAATATCCAAGCAATGCAATCAACGCCCAAGTCTCTTTGGGGTCCCAGCCCCAAAAACGGCCCCAAGAATAATTGGCCCATACGCCACCCAGCACCGTACCCGAAGCCAGCAAGATGACACCGATTTGAATCGCGCGGTAAATGTACTGGGCGATTTTGAGATTGGCTTCTTTTTTATCGGGACGCAAAGCGAAACCGAACATCGCCCAATGTCCCATACCCCAAGCTAGCGCAAAGGCCCCATAACTGAGCGTGATCGTCAATACATGCACCGTTAACCAAAGATTGCTTCTTAAGACCGGTTCCAACGGAGAAATAGAAGGATTCAACAAAACCGGGAAGCTTTCCGCAATCATCAAGGCCAGTACGGCCACAGCCGCTGCGGACCATTGTAAAAACGCAGCCCGGTAAACACCCCAAAGAATAAGCGCGAAAAAAATAGCGGCCCAGGATACCCAAATGACGGATTCATACATGTTGCTGACGGGCGGACGACCGGCAATCATACAGCGCAAATAAAAGCCGTAGGAATGAAACAGAAAACCGGCGACCCACGTTATCACACTTGCTGCCGACGCAGCGGTGCCAACCATGGGCGGTGTCGGAATTTTTTTTGAGCTCATCATCAAAAGCAAAATGCTCGCCAAATAAAGCATCCAAGCCCAATGAAAAGGCCTCAGATTATGATATAAAATCTCCCGATTCAAATTCTTCTCGTCCAAAATAATGCCGTGCGTTTCGCGCATCCGATTCAGTAAATTTTTAAAATCAACCGCCGCTTGCTGCGCTGATTGCGAATCAGGCTGATCATTCAATTGGATAAACAGATTGCGAAGCGTTTCGTTCAGTTCGATCAATTGAGATTCGGAAAAAATGTTAATGAATGCGCGTTGCCCGTCGGGTGTGGCCAATTGCTGAAAATTCATCCAGGCACGCTGAGGACTTTCCGGTTGTGCGATCCACCCGGGTATATAACCTTCCCCGATCATCCGAAATACGCTGGCCTTCTCGTAAAGCTCGGCGGTTTTCTTTTCGGGAAAAGACAACGTTTCGTTTTTCCGCTGTTTGGAAAGCGCCGCTTCGGCTCGATTCAAAAAAGACGGATGGCTCAGCAGAACTTCGGGTGAAATGCGTCGGTTGACCAGCATCACTTTAAAATCCTGTTGGAGGGGACGGTAAGTGACGGGGATTAAGGGTTCTTTATTCCATACTTCGGGCTTCGTCAGCCAACCCCACACCGTTTCGGTTGCCGAAACGCCTTGAAGGTTTCTTTTTTCTGTAACAAAGCGCACGATTTCTTCGGCAAAACTATGAAACGGTTTGATCCGTCCGCCGTGCTGCACCGGAATTTTTGCGATCGTTTCATAGGCATCGGATGCCCATACCGAAGCGCCTCCCGATTGGAGAACCCAACTCATGATGACCGTAATTAAAATGGTTTTACCGAAATGATTTTTTTTACTCATGACGACAGCTTTCCGGCATGGGAAGAAAATCGGCGAATGTAAAACATCGTCACGATCCCCGCCACCATGACGATTGCACCGAGATATTTGAGCGGGACACCGGGATCTTTCCCGACCGCAAATATAGACACATCCGGCTGTCCGGGAGACTGATGATAACCGGATTGATAAATACGGAATCCCCGGTGAATCAGCGGATGATTCATGGAAATATTCACTTCTTTTTCTATGCCCCGCATGTCATCTTTCAAAATGACATCGCTTTCAAAACTGGCGGGCCGGTTTGTCCCCGGATAATGTTCGATTTTGAAATCTTTGAGCAATAAACGGAATCCCGCCGGAATCCGTTTTTGACCGTAGAGAAAATGAAACTTCTCACCCGCGAGGTCAAGTGTTTCGCGCAGCCCCTGCCCCAGCCAGAGAGTTTGAGTGTCAGAGCCTTTTGTCGCCCGGATTTGGATTGCCGGTACGATTTCTTCGCTGCTGGCTGTATTCGGTTCCGGTAAAAAAGATTTTGATAATCGTGCATGCGGATAAAAAGCATTCGCCTGAAAAGTTAAATCCATCCACCCCGTTGAAACGGGTTCGCCGATTGCAACCTCTCCCCTTTTGACTTCAAATCCGTCTTGAACTTGATAAAAAAGCCGGTCGCCCTGGGGAACAAACCGCAACTGATGCGTTTCACCTTGCGACCCGCCGTTGGGTAACCGATAAAAAATTTGAGCGCCGGTCTCGCTCGGTTTCATTCCATGCCGCGTCGGAAAGTCAGGGAATTTTGCAAAAACCGTGTGCTTTTCGCTAATGCCGCCTCCTTCGATCATGAGCTCAGCGGCGGGATTGTCCATTTCGCCACTTACCGCTTGTTCGATTAATTCACGGCCCATGATCGCGGCACTTTTAAAAATCCTCAGCACGGTAATCTGATAAGCGGTCCCGGCCAGCTTTTCCACATGCGGAAGCTGTAAGTCCTCTTTAAGCGGTAACCTGAAATTGTCGTCGGCAAACCGGAATTCGAGATATCCTGCTTCCGTAAGTTCACCTTGCGCTTCATTTAAAAAAGTATCGGAAATGACGAATTGCGCGGGCCCCACCGAACTCGACCCGGTCTCGGGATCCCCCTGCATGAGAGCATGCGTTTGCTGTATGAATGAATTTTGAATCGCGAATTCAACCGCTGCCGGACCGTCCTGGGAAGGAACGATCTCTTCTCGGATACGCGCCTTTGGAAAATAACTCACCAACGAAAGTTCCAAAGGCAACCTGTCTTGTTTAGGAGGTTTTAAAGCTCTTTCGCCGCGCCATTGGAAGGGCTCTTTTCGGAAAGGGATCAGCCAGTCTTTTCGCTCCTTTTCGGAAAAGACATAAAGCAAAGGTTGGGGAAGCGTGATCCGGTGTTCTGTTTCCCCTTCGGTGATCGCCATTTGTCCGTCAATCATCCATTTTTGCGTGATTAAGGAACCGATCAAAAGAATGATAATGCCGGCATGGGTCGTGACAAAACCGACATGTTTCTTTTTCCATGGCAACCGGTCAATCGCCGCCGCGGCCACATTGATACCAAGCAATACGAGCAGAAGCGTCATCCAGGGAGATTGATAAATGGTCAAGGCGGCGGTCTCGGCTCCGTAGGAGGATTCCAGAAATGTGCCCGCAGAAAAAACGATAATCAGCGATAAGATCAGCATCACAGCTAATTTCAGCGAGGCGAAAAAACGGAAGATGTGATAGGAGAGGTCCTTACGGATGGCCGGGGCATCCAAAGCGG
>JBFHCO010000071.1:0-9289 GCA_041585205.1 Candidatus Omnitrophota bacterium
CCTTGCTCGGTGGCCCGGAATATTTGCGTTTTATCAAAGGTCCGTTTCCGTCACTCAAATTGATGGCAGACGGCGGTGTGACGTTCGAAACTGCTTTTGAATACCTCAAACATTGCGTCGCGGTTTCCCTGGGCAACGGTCTTTTCGACAAATCCCTCATTCGCGCTCACAGTTGGACTGAAATAACCGATAAAGCGAAACAGTTCACTCAAAAGCTGGAATCGCTCAAGGTTTCGCGCTAAAATCCCACTCTAACTTAAGTTCCGGCAAAGGATTAAGCTCATATTTGGCTTCTTGACCCATCAGGGTGAAGCCGGTTCCTTTCTGCTTGCCTTATTGACAATCCGCATCATTTGATTAAAATAAACACTGTCTTTTCAAAGATTTACGTCAATTTATCAATTCAAAAATATTGATGTAAAGAAAGGAATATGGTGTCTTCAATGTCACCGAAACGGGTATTTTTTATCTTTTTTTTGATTTTAGCCTTGGGAGCGGTTCCGTTCTATTCTTACGCCATGACCTTTGTGGGAGAGGTTAAAACGGGCGATCTTGAGTTAGCGGATTTTGCTTATCCTGTTTATTTGTTTGTACCGGATAACGTGCAGCCGGGCCGGAAATATCCGCTGATCATCGCCATTCCGCGCGAAGGCGGGGATCCCAAAGAAAGCCTTGAACTGTGGAGAAGCGTCGCCAAACGTAATACCGTTTTGGTGTTAGCGCCGACTTTTCAGCCGATTGATGATACGCCTTATAAATGGGACCGCTGGTTTTTCCAGATGAAGGCCGTTTTGACCCAAATGTACCCTGTGAATCAAAAAAAGATTTTTCTGACCGGCACCGACAGCGGTGCCCATTACGCCGCCTATCTGGGAATCAATTATCCCGATGAATTTGCAGCCGTGGCGCTTCTGGGCGGATCCTGGGTTGGCAAATTCGAAAAATTGATGCGGTATCGGAGCGATGCGCCGATGCAGATTCCTTTTTATGTGGCTTTGAAGGAAGATCAAAATGACTTGATGCAGGCCGCGGAAAAAAGGGGCCTCGATCTCAGCCGCAAAGGCTATATGTTGCAGGTGATGCAGTTCGGCAAGGGTGAGGAATATTTGAATACGAAATTTAAAGATGAGCTTTTGAAGTGGATGACCGAAAAGAGCGAATCTTGGCAGGAAGTCGTCGAAAAAGAGCAAAAAACGTTTAAAGAAAAATTCAAACAAGGAATCAAAGATTTCTTCGTGATTTAATAGGAAAAGAGTTTTTATGAAAATGACCGGCGCTCAAATTATGATTAAATGCCTCGAAAAAGAAGGCGTGGATTATTTGTTCGGCCTTCCGGGCGGAGCCATTCTGCCCACTTTCGATGCGTTGTATGATTCAAAGCTTAAATTTATCTTGGTCCGCCACGAACAAGGCGCCACGCATATGGCGGATGGTTATGCCCGCGCCACGGGAAGGCCCGGCGTATGCATGGTGACTTCGGGACCGGGCGCCACCAACACCGTTACGGGATTGGCAACGGCTTATATGGATTCAATTCCGATGGTTTGCATCACCGGTCAAGTGGCGACGCATGCGATCGGCAGTGACGCCTTTCAGGAAGCGGATGTCGTCGGTATCACGCGTCCTGTGACCAAACACAATTATCTTGTAAAAGATGTTCGTCAGCTCGCGCAGATCATGCGCGAAGCGTTCTATATCGCTTCCAGCGGACGGCCGGGACCTGTCTTGGTTGATTTTCCGGTGGATGTCAGCCGCGCCGAGACGGAATTTCACTGGCCGGAAAATGTTTACATTCGCAGTTACCGGCCGACGGTAAAAGGTCACCCGGTTCAGCTCAAAAAAGCCGCGGAAGCCATTCGGGAGAGTAAACGTCCGTGTCTTTATGTGGGGGGAGGCGCCATTGCTTCCGGCGCCGCCAAAGAAATCGCCGAATTCGTAGAAAAAACCGGCATTCCGATCACCACCACCGTGCTTGGGCTCGGAGTGTTTCCCGAGACGAAACCCGAATCCCTGCGCATGCTCGGCATGCACGGGACGCATTACGCCAATTATTCCGTGCAGAAATCCGATCTTTTAATCGCGGTCGGCGCGCGGTTTGATGACCGCGTGACGGGTAAAATCGATATGTTCGCGCCGCACGCCAAAATCATCCACATTGATATTGACCCGGCATCGATTTCGAAAACCGTGCGGGTGCATATCCCGATTGTCGGCGATATTAAACCGACCATGAAAGACTTGAATCAGATGGTCAAGGACAAGCGGAGCGATATGAAAGAGTGGCTTGATCAAATTGACGAGTGGAAGAAAAAACATCCGCTCAAATATGACAACACGCAGGACAAAATTCATCAGCAATATATCATCGATAAAATCGGGGAATTGACGAACCATCAAGCTGTTGTCACGACAGGCGTCGGACAGCATCAAATGTGGACGGCGCAATGGTACAAATTCACCCAACCGCGCAGCATGCTGACTTCGGGCGGTTTGGGAACCATGGGGTACGGCTTTCCCGCCGCGATCGGCGCCAAACTCGGCCGTCCGAATGATCCCGTGATCTGCATCGACGGCGACGGTTCCTTTCAAATGACTTTATGTGAATTGGCGACGGCCGTTTATTACAAGGTCCCGGTGAAGGTTTTCATCATGGACAATTCGCATCACGGTATGGTGCGCCAATGGCAGGAATTATTTTACCGCCATCGTTATTCGGCGTCGCAGCTGGGTCCCTCGAATCCGGAATTCTGCAAAATCGCCGAAGGGTACGGGGCCAAAGGCATTTTAGTTGAATCCAAAGAACAAGTCGTTCCCGCGATCGAATCCGCCCTGGCGCATGACGGGCCGGTGGTGGTTCATTGCAGGGTGGCCAAAGAAGAAAACGTCTATCCGATGGTGCCGGCCGGGCATGCCCTGGACCAGGTCATGGATATGGCATAAGGAGCTTGCATATGAAACACACGATTTCGGTATTGGTGGAAAATCATTTTGGTGTGCTGGCTCACGTGGCCGGCCTTTTTTCAGCCCGCGGTTTTAATATTGACAGCTTGGCGGTCGGGGAAACGGATGATCCGACGGTTTCTCGCATGACCATCGTGGCTGACGGCGATGACCGTGTGGTGGAGCAAATCAATAAACAGCTGAACAAGCTGATCGATGTCATCAAAGTGGTTGATCTGACGTCGGAGGAAATGATCGACCGCGAACTCTTGCTCGCCAAAGTGCATGCCACAGCGACGACGCGCGGCGAAATTATGCAGATCGTCAATACTTTCAGAGCGAAAATCGTCGACGTCAGCCCGAAACACATCACGATCGAGGTGACGGGCGGAGAAGGCAAAGTGGACGCGATGCTCGAATTGCTGCGGCCGTTCGGTATTCTGGAAGTGGTGCGAACGGGTCTCGTTGCCATGTCCCGCAAGTCGGAATTGGTGCCGCCTCCCAAACACCCCGATTCGAAGGCGAAATCCAAGCCCAAAGCCAAAGCTTCCAAGTAATTTAGAATTCATTTCATTCGTCGAAGACAGGAAGGAATTTATATGCCAAAAATTTATTACGATCAGGATGCGGATTTAAATGTGCTTAAAGGCAAAAAGGTGGCGATTGTCGGCTACGGCATTCAGGGCCGAGGGCAGGGTCTGAATTTGCGCGATTCCGGCGTCGAAGTCATCATCGCGCAGCGTAAAGGCGGAAAAAATTATGACTTGGCGGTGGAAGACGGTTTTTCACCGGTTTCAGCCGAAGAAGCGGCGGAGCAGGGTGATATAATCCAGCTTTTGACGCAGGATCATTTGCAGGGCGAAATTTATGAAAAAAGCATCGCGCCCGCGATGAAATCCGGCAAAGCGCTGCTTTTCTCGCACGGTTTTAATATTCATTTCGGATATATCAAACCGCCGAAAGAAATTGACGTGTTTATGGTCGCCCCAAAAGGTCCGGGCGCTTTGGTGCGCAGTCAATTCGTGGAAGGCGGCGGCGTGCCGTGTCTCGTGGCCATTTATCAGGATGCGAGCGGCAAGGCGTTGGATCTCGCTTTAGCGCATGCGAAGGCGATCGGCGGAACGCGCGCCGGTGTCATCGAAACGAATTTCAAGGAAGAGACCGAAACGGATCTTTTCGGGGAACAAGCCGTTCTTTGCGGCGGATTGAGCG
The DNA here is from genome assembly GCA_041585205.1 of Candidatus Omnitrophota bacterium. Taxonomy (GTDB): domain Bacteria; phylum Omnitrophota; class Omnitrophia; order Omnitrophales; family Aquincolibacteriaceae; genus JBFHCO01. The sequence goes on from JBFHCO010000071.1 coordinate 4,153, forward strand.
AGTTGATTCGTGCCGGATATGATACGCTCGTGGAAGCCGGTTATCAGCCGGAAATGGCTTATTTTGAATGTCTGCACGAAGTGAAACTGATTGTGGACGCCATTTTCGTGTCCGGGATCAGCGGCATGCACCGGCGTGTCTCCGACACGGCCGAGTACGGGGATTATACGCGCGGCAAGCGGGTCATCACCGAAGCGGCTCGCAAGGAAATGAAGAAAATCCTTAAAGAAGTGCAATCGGGTTCTTTTGCGCGCGAGTGGATCGAAGAAAACAAAAAAGGCCGTCCTAAGTTCAATCAGCTGCGCCAGAAATGCGACGAACATCCGATTGAGAAGGTCGGAGCGGATCTGCGCAAAATGATGCAGTGGATACAATCGCCCGACCGGAAGGTAAAAATTTAATTATTTCCACCCATCCTTGACGGCTGAAGGGCGAAGTGATTCACCCTTTCAGGGCCGAATCTTTCTTGTATTCATGCGATACAATTACTAGGGAAAAACCATGAGCGGAAAAAGACGCAAAATCCACATTTTTGATACGACGCTGCGCGACGGTGAGCAGTCTCCGGGCGCCTCCTTAACGCCCGAGGAAAAGTTGGAGTGTGCCCGGCAGCTTGAACGCTTGAACGTGGACGTGATCGAAGCCGGCTTTCCTGCGTCTTCACCGGGGGAGATGCGCGCCGTCGATTTAATCTCCCGGAATATCCATAAGCCCGTGATCTGCGGATTGTCGCGCATGATCCCGCGGGATATCGACGCCTGCCGCAAGGCCCTTGAACAGGCCAAGCGCAAACGTCTCCACGTTTTCTTGGCGACCTCGCAGATCCACCGGCAATACAAATTGAAAAAGGGAAAGCGTGAAATCTTGAAGCTTGCCGTTCAAAACATCCAGTCGGCCAAAAAAGACTTCAAGGAGATCGAATTTTCTCCGGAAGATGCCGCGCGCACCGAAATCAAATTTCTAATCGAGGTGGTGCGGGCCGCGATTGATGCCGGCGCAACGACCATCAACATTCCGGATACGGTCGGATATACGGTCCCGCAGGAATTTTCGGATGTCATTCGTGCGCTGATCAAGGCGAATCCCGAGCTGGGCCAATCCGTGATTCTTTCGGTGCATTGCCACAATGATTTAGGGCTTGCCACCGCCAATTCATTGGCCGCCGTGTTGGCGGGGGCCAATCAAGTGGAATGCACGGTCAACGGCATCGGCGAAAGAGCGGGGAATGCCTCCATGGAAGAAATTGTGATGGCCATTGATACGCGCAAAGACTTCATCAATTGTTATACCGACATCCGGTTGTCTGAAATCACCAAGGCCTCACGCCTCGTTTCCTATTTGACCGGCATGGTGGTGCAGCCCAACAAGGCGATCGTGGGCCGGAACGCCTTTTCGCATGAATCCGGCATCCATCAAGACGGCGTGCTGAAAAAGCGTCAAACCTACGAGATCATCGATCCCAAGCGAATCGGTCTTACCGGCAGTCAATTGATGTTGGGGAAGCTTTCCGGGCGCCACGCCTTCCGCGAGCGCGTCAAAAAAATCGGGTTCAAGCTTTCGGACCGGGAATTGGACCGTGCCTTCGAGCGTTTCAAGGACTTGGCGGATAAGAAAAAATATGTTTTTGATGAAGACATCGAGGCTATTTTGGAAGAAGGCTTTGTGAATATTCCCGAAGCCTGGAAATTGGAATATCTCAAAATTCACAGCGAAACAGGTTCGGCGCCGACGGCACAAATCAAACTGCGCTTTCAGGGTAAGGTTCATACGGCAGACTCCGACGGCGACGGCCCTGTGGACGCGTGTTATAAGGCGATTGAAAAAATCGTCAAGTCGAAAGCCCGAGTCGTTCATTACGGCATTCAATCCGTAACCGGGGGCAAAGACGCGCAAGGGGAAGTTATCGTTAAACTGCGTATCGGCAACAAAGACGTAACGGGTCGCGGAACCAGCACCGATATCATCGAGGCGAGCGTGAAATCTTATTTATTCGCGATCAATAAGATCACGGCTCATCTGCTGCCCCGTTTTCCGTCCGAACCGTCTCCCGTGTGAAGAAGATTCAGACTTTTAAACTTTACGGCATTTTTGGTCATCCGCTCCGCCATACCCTTTCTCCGGTGATGCATGAAGCCGCCTATCGGAAGCTTGGTATTTCGGCGTTCTATCTGGCGTTTGATTTGGATCGTCCCCATTTCCGTGGGGCGATGCGGCGGATATCCCGGCTGCCGCTTTCAGGTTTTAATGTGACGGTGCCGCATAAAGAAGAAGTGATGCGGTATGTCCGTTTGACGCCGGAGGCAAAGGCCATCGGGGCCGTGAACACGGTTTTCCGGAAAGGGGCACGCTGGTTTGGGGCTAATACCGACGTTCAGGGATTTCTGGATTCCTTGAGCCGGGACGGAAAATTCCACGCGCGCGGAAAATCAGCTCTTGTTTTGGGGGCGGGAGGCGGTGCGCGGGCCGTTGTCTACGGGTTGGCGAAAACCGGCGCTCGGACGGTTGTCATTGTAAACCGTCGCATACAGCGGGCGCAACGGATCATCCGTGATTATAAGCGTTTTTTTCCCAATACCGAATTACGGGCAATCACGTTGCGGAATGGGGCCGTGCGAAAACATGTTCAGGCGAGCCATTTGGTCGTCAACACCACTTCCGTCGGCTTAAAACCGAAAGACGGATCGGTGCTTCCCGCGTCATTCATTCCGAAGACGACGGCTGCAAACAGGAAATTGTTTTTTGATTTAATCTATCATCCCGCGCCGACCGCATTTTTGAGAGCGGCACGCAGTAAGGGGCACCGTATTTTGAGCGGTGAAGGGATGCTTATACATCAGGGCGCGCACGCATTCCGCCTTTGGATCCGGAAAAAACCCGATCTTTCCGTGATGCGACAGGCCCTCAACCAAGCGTTAAAGACAAGCCGTGTTTGAAATTTTCATTTTTTTACTGGGATTATGTTTCGGCAGTTTTTTGAACGTGTGCATTCATCGCCTGCCGCGGGAGCAATCGATCGTGGTCCCGGCTTCACAATGCCCGCAGTGCAAACATTCGATTGCGTGGTATGACAATATCCCGCTTGTAAGCTTCATCATTCTTAAAGCGAAATGCCGGCATTGCGCCGCACCGATCTCGATCCGTTATTTTTTGATCGAGCTGGCGACCGGATTTTTATGGTTGTCTCTTTTTATGGAATTCGGATGGACCGCGGCGTTTGTGGCCGGGGTGATCCTGATTTCGATTTTATTGGCCGTGTCGGTCATTGATCTTGAAACCGGTTTGATTCCCGACCGGTTGACTTTTCCCGGCATGGCGGCGGGTGTGGTTGCGGCGGGCATTGCCCCCGGCCTTTTGAATCAAAATGTGTGGTATTTGGGGATTTTATATTCCGCACTGGGTCTTGTGATCGGGGGCGGCATCTTATGGTTGACGGCGGTTCTGGCTAAGCTAGTATTTCGCAAAGAGAGCATGGGAGGCGGAGACATTAAGCTCCTTGCGATGATCGGTGCTTTTGTCGGGGCGGGTAAGACCGTGATGGTTTTTTTTCTGGCTCCTTTCGCGGCGCTGCCGTTCGCGCTTTATATGAAATACGTCCGGAAATCGGAAACCATTCCGTACGGTCCTTATCTTGCAATCAGCGGAGCGGTAGTTTTTTGTTTCGGCGACACGCTGCTTTCGTTTTTGGGATGGTAACACTAACAAAACGGAGTGAATCATGCTGAATTACATTACAACGGGTGAATCGCACGGTAAGTATATGGCCGCCATTTTGGAAGGCATGCCCAGCGGATTGCATGTCGACTTGGATGTGATTAATACCGACCTCAGCCGGCGTCAACAGGGCTACGGCCGCGGCGGCCGCCAGAAGATCGAATTCGATAAAGTCGAAATCCTGGGCGGTGTCGTGAAAAATCTTACAACCGGAGCGCCGGTCGGCTTTTTGCTGACCAATAAGGACCATAAGATCGATCAGATGCCGGAACTGAATCGACCGCGGCCCGGTCATGCCGATTTGGTAGGTTCTTTAAAGTACGCTCAAGGGATCCGGGCCGTCTTAGAGCGCGCCAGTGCCCGCGAAACCGCGATGCGTGTCGCTGTGGGAGCGCTTTGTAAACTTTTCTTGAGGGAGTTCGGGATAGACATCGTGGCCCATGTTGTTCGTATCGGAGAGGCCGCCATCGAAGAGCGCGATGCGGTTTCAACCGATGAAATTCGTAAGCTGACCAAAAATTCCCCGGTCAATTGCGTTTGCCGTAAAACCGAAAAGGGTATGGTGGCCGCGATTGATAAGGCCCGGCGCAACAAGGATTCTCTCGGAGGGCAATATGAAGTCAGAATCTCGGGCGTTCCGATCGGGTTGGGTTCTTATGTGCACTTTGAGCGGAAATTGGACGGAAGGCTCGCACAAATCATGGTCAGCCAGCAATCCGTGAAAGCCGTCGAAATCGGCATGGGGGTCCGGGTCGGCGCCCTGATGGGTTCCGAGGCGCATGATGAAATTTTTTATGACAAAAAAAGAGGCTATTACCACAAAACGAATCGTGCCGGAGGCATCGAGGGAGGCACGTCCAACGGTTCGGACATCGTTGTGCGCGCCACGATGAAACCGATTTCGACTCTGGCGCGTCCGCTGGCCTCGGTCAATATGCAGACCAAAAAGGCCGAAGAGGCCGATTTCGAAAGAGCGGATATTTGCGCTGTGCCGGCGGGAAGCGTGATCGGGGAGTCGCTCGCGGGATATGTGATCGCCGATGCCTTCCTTGAAAAGTTCGGCGGCGATTCGTTGACTGAAATCAAACGCAACTACGAAGGGTATCTCAAGCAGATCCATGCCTAATGTTTATTTGGTGGGCATGATGGGGTCCGGAAAAAGCGTCACCGGAAAAAAACTCGCTCAATTTCTCAACTGGGGTTTTATCGATCTGGATGACGTGATCGAAGACAGAAACCGGCGCACCATCACGGAAATCTTCAAAGGGGAAGGTGAAACCTTTTTTCGCGATCAAGAGTCGGATGTTCTCAAGGAAATTTCCGCTCAACAACCGCGCGTCATCGCGACGGGGGGAGGATCTGTTTTAAGGCCCGCCAATGTCCGGCGCATGAAAGACACCGGCCGCATTGTTTATTTGGAGACATC
>JBFHCO010000072.1:0-9224 GCA_041585205.1 Candidatus Omnitrophota bacterium
GGACGCCCTCGCGAGCGCCGTGGCTTTGCGCTATTTATTGAAGCAGGCCTTCGGCATTCGTTCTTTAATTGTCTATGGCGGGGTCATCGGCCGGATGGAAAACAAAAATATGGTCGAGATCTTAAAACTCCCCATTCAACCGCTTAAGGCTTCCCATTTCAAGCAATATCCACATGTCGCCTTGGTGGACACGCAACCCATGTTCAATAATAATCCCTTTCCGCGTGACCGGAAGGCGACCATGGTAATTGATCAGCACCGTTCGGCCGTGAAACCGAAGGCGGATTTTGCGATTATTGATGTCCAATGCGGCGCGACCTGCGTCATCCTCGCGCAAGCCATACTCGCTATGAAATTGGAAATCCCTTCCAAAATCGCCACGTCGATCGCCTACGGGATTCTCTCCGAAACTTTACAGCTTCATCGCGGGACGAATAATCGGGTGATTAAAACCTACATGAAGATCCTGCCGCATTCGAACATGCGCGCCATTGCGAGCATTCAAAATCCGGTTCGGTCGCAGAATTTTTTCAAATCTCTTAGCCGGGGCATTTATGATTCCCTGATTTATCAAGGTTTGATCATCTCACATTTAGGGAAAGTGGAAAACCCGGATCTCGTGGCTCAGATCGCCGATTTTCTTTTAACCTACCGGGGTGTGCGCTGGTCGCTTTGCACCGGACGTTATCAAGGCAGGCTCCATCTGTCGCTCCGGTCAGAACGGCCCAAATCCGATGCGGGCAAAATCCTGCGGGATGTCTTAAAGCGCACGGAACGGGCCGGCGGCCACGGTACGATCGCAGGCGGCAGTTTGGAAGTGGGTGAAAAGACCTCCGGAAAAAAATGGCGTCAGATTGAACATATGCTGAGCCGCCGGCTGGCGAAACGCTTGCGCATGCTGCCGCGCAAACGTTTCTCTTTCGCTTTCCGTTGAACATGAATCCGATTGCTGAAGCCATGAAAACAAAAAAACAGTGGAAGAGAATCGGTACCCAAAGGCGGGGCGGTGTGGCGACGCCTCTTTTTTCTGTTTACTCCGAATCAAGCATCGGCATCGGAGAGCTTCCGGATCTGAAATTGCTCATCGACTGGTGCCGAAGAGCGGGTCTCAGCATCATTCAATTACTGCCGATGAATGACGTCGGTTTTAAATTCACGCCATACGATGCGCAAAGCACCTTCGCGCTTGAGCCGATGTATCTTTCTCTCGGCCAAATGACAGCCGTCGATCTTAAACCTTTCGAAAAAGATATCGAATCACTCAAGAGCAAATTCCCGGCGAAAACGGCAAATGTGGACTACGGCATCAAAGCGGCGAAGCTAAAACTTCTGCTCAAGATGTTCAAAAAGGCCGCGGGTTCCCTGCCGGACGCCTTCTACCGCTTCACGCGCGAAAATCAGTACTGGCTCGAAGATTTCGTGACATTCAAAGTCATCAAAGATATTCAGGATCAAAAAGGTTGGGAATCCTGGCCGGATGATCTTAAACACAAGCAGCCTTCCGCCGTGCAAGCGATTCGCTCCGAATATCCGTTTGAAATCAAATTTCATCAATGGCTGCAGTGGCAGATTTTCGAACAGTTTCGCACGGTAAAAAAATACGCCGGGGAGCAACAAGTGCTCCTGATGGGGGATTTGCCTTTTCTGGTTGCCCGCGACAGTGCGGATGTCTGGGCGCATCAGAATTATTTCAAACTGGATTTTTCTTCAGGCGCGCCGCCGGACCTTTATTTTGCGAGAGGTCAGCGATGGGGAATGCCGCCTTATAATTGGGAGCAAGTCGCGTCGCATCAGTATGATTACATAAAAGAAAAATTAAAATATGCGGATCATTTTTACGATCTATTCAGGATTGATCATGTGATCGGTGTGTACCGATTATGGTCGATTCCGATGACCGAGCCCGAAGAAAATGCCGGTTTGAACGGTACCTATGATCCGGAAGATGAAGCCCGCTGGGAAGAACATGGGCGCTGGCTGCTTTCTGTCATGGCGGATCATACGGAGATGCTGCCGTGCGGCGAAGATTTGGGAACAGTTCCGAAATGTTCCAACAGCGTACTTGAGGATTTCGGTATACCGGGCATGGATGTACAGCGCTGGCAGAAAGACTGGGGTAAAACGTATGACTTTTTAAAGCCGGATGCTTACCGCTCCTGTTCCATCGCGGTGATTTCCACGCATGATATGACGCCATTGGGAGCGTGGTGGAGATACGAGGCGGGTACCGTCAATGAAACTCTCTTCCGGAGGCAATGTGAACATTCCAAAATTGATTATGACGTGGTGAAGGACCGGTTATTTGATTTTAAAAATTCGATACATGAGCGGTTAAGATGGAATCCGTCCGTCTCAGACGAAGCGAAGCTGCTTGAGATCATCCAATTGCAGGAACCGGAGGCAGCTCCCTTTCTGGATTTTTACCGTGGTTCATTCGACGAAAAGCAAAAATATTGCGCCTTCACCGGTATTGACGAGAAAGAAATAAATCAATCTCTTTCCGCTGAAAGCCTCGATAAGGCGCTGCGCGCCGTTTATGCGACCGCTTCGGTTTTCAGCATTCAGCTGTTGCAGGATTTTCTCGCGCTCAACCCCCCATGGAACCGCGATAAATGGGAATTTCGTATCAATTTTCCGGGTACTTTCGGCGGAAAAAACTGGTCTTTGCGCATGCCGTGTTCTCTGGAAGAGATGTTAAAGTCGAAAATCGCATCTCAAATCAAACGTATACAGGATGCCTCTAAGCGCGTCTAAAATTCATTTTTCTTACCCCGATACCATAACCCGTTACCATAAAATAAGTTAAGAGTGGACAGGACTATTTGCCTGTATGGGGGATATGTGCGAGAATTACTATGGAGATTTATAAAGTCTTTTATGTCTTGAATATCCCTTGACGCACCTTGAAGCACGCAAGTGACGAGAGGTAAAAGGATTAGTGCATAAAACGCGACAAGAGAAAAAGCGGAGTTTGTGCGTATTTAAATTTATGCTGAAAAACAACAAATTAACTTTTTTTGCCCTGCGAAGTATAAGCCTGCTGACGGCCTTTCTCTTTACGGTCACGAATTGCATCTGGGCCCAGCCTCTGCCGATGGATTCGCTCTCCGTACCGGCTTTCGTCCCGAAAGCGGATTTAGCGAAGCTTGTGCTTCCCGAGGAACTCGGTACGATTCAGCATCACGCTGTGGGGAATCAAGACGAACCCTTTGTGGTGGTGATTCGTGATGCCCATGCCATTTATGACGCCCAAAGCAATATTCAAAAACTGATTCATCATTTGCAAACCGAATATGGTTTTCAGTTGGTTGCCTTGGAAGGCAGCCGTGCCGAGTTGGACGCCACCCTTCTGAAGGCCTTCCCGGATGAAACGATCAAACGCAAAATCCTCGATCAATACTTTAAACGCGGTGAGTTATCCGGCGCGGAAATGGCGGCCGTTTTAAATGATGAAAGTGGGGATTACCGGGGGGTTGAAAATTGGGATCTTTACGAAAAACATTATTTGGCTTATCTGCGCGCCGTGCAGCTGGAAACTGAAGCGCTTGCCATTTTGAAGGACCTTGAAGCTGATTTAGACAAGCAGCGCCGCAAAATATTTTCGGAGGATTTAAACCGCTTCCACGAAAAAGTGTCGAATTTTGAACGCGGCGGTTATTTGCTTGAATTTCTGAACTATATTCATGATGAAAAACCGCTTCAGCGCGGACTAAGCCGGTTTTCCGAGCTCGAAAAGCTCTTGAAATCAGTGGGGCGGGACGCGGAACTGAGCGATTCCGGAAAACTGCATACCGATATCCGCCACATGAGTAATTATTTTAAAAAGCGGGTACTTCCGAGGCTTTCAACGGACGGCCAGAAACAATTTCATCAGCAGGAACAGGCCTTTCAGACAGGGGCAATCGCTGCCGCTGATTATTTGAAAGCCGTCATGACTATCGGTGAAGAGGCCGGGGCGCAGTTAAAGCTGACGCGTGCCATGGAACAGTTGCTGAAACATCAGCAAACCCTCGTTTCGATTCAAGGAACCCTTCTTTTTGATGAGATCGGGGAATTTATCCGGCAGACCGAAGACCGGCTGGCGGACTCGGAACAAGCAGGTGAGCTGGTAAAGTCTTTCCGGTCCCTCACACTTTTGCGGGACCTTGTATCGCTGCAATGGTCACGGGATCAATACAAAACGTATCATGAAAATCCTCAGACACATCTATCTGTTTTAAACAAGGAGTCCGATCAAGATAAATTGCGTCCCGCGCTCATTTTTTATGACGCCGCGCTCGACCGCGACCGGGCGTTTCAATCGAACCTGACGCGCTTGCTTAAGTCCGGATCCCGGGACCGGGCCATTGTGCTCGCAGGCGGATTTCACTCGCAGGGCTTTGAAGAGACGTTTCAGGAGCAGGGTTATCCCTATGCTATCGTCACGCCGTCCATTCGCTCGATGGCGGGCGATGAAGTTTATCGCAGCGTCATGGAGGGAAATTTTTCGTATGAAAAATACCTTCAAAGCAGTTTTTACGACGCCTTCATGAAGCATGCCACGGTGCGCTTGATCAGTGAGCTGAATGGAAATGAATTTAAACAAAATTTGAAATTATGGCGCGACAATTTGATCCGTATCTTGTCTGAAGAAGGCCGTATCGCCGAGGCCGCGGAATATACGCGTTATATCGATCTGCTGTTCAAGGTCTATTACGAAAAGTTCGGCGAGGCTAGGGAATCCGTTTCAGGCGCAGAGACGGCGGAGCGCCTCGAACGGGAACTCGAAGCTTTCAGAAAGAGCACTTTTGAAAATTTGAGCAACCGCGTCTGGGATCAATGGAACCGTTTTATGACAGGCCTGAAAAGTCAAACATCAAAAAATGAGGCCACCGCTCAATCCGTTTCGGATTTGATGCAGCGGATTCAAAGGACGCAAGCGGCGGGCCTGGGTAAGCTGTTGGCCCTCGATAAAAGCATTAAAGTGCCGGCTTGGTGGCAAAACAGAGCGGGAGTCGCCCGATCGCTGGAACCCGTATATATCGCGGAAGCGGTCGATTTGCGGGATTTACGCGAAAGAGTGGCCTTGGAGCTCCGGGCGCGTCCGCCGACTGAACCGCGGCTCGTCAATATCGCCGAACAAATGACGCCTCGCATCGGGGAGGTGTGGAGCGGCATTCAAACGCAGGCAACTGCGCTCCCCAACGGAGAATTGCGCCGTATGCCGGCGTCACCGGAACTCGTGGAACAAGTCACGCAAGCGATTACCGCCGAAGTCTCTGCCTTGCACCCTGAACTTTCTCCCGCTCAAATCGAGCAAGTCGCCCTGCTTTCTTTTGATGCGAGCCAACGCGACGGCGCGATTGAAGAGGCTCGTCAGACCGCGGAAAAGGCCCGCCAGACGGCCGAAGCAGCACAGCAACGCACGCGCGAACTGGAAGAACGGTTGCTGCGTCTTGAGAGCCGGTTGACTCCGGAGCGCGCTTCCGAGGTTGAACCGGCGCGTTCTGAAATGAGGGTCTTTATCGGTGAGGGTGATGAGGATCCTTCCACCATGCCGTTTCGTCCGCCCGTCCCGGAGAATGAAGTAGAAACTTTGAAACTCAGAGCCAACGAAGTCGACTTGATGGTGCCGCAGCTCACGCATGCCTTCAAGGCGCATTTGGATAAGGGGATTGAGGTCATGGCTTTCGGAGGCGTGGTGCGCGGTTTGGCATTTGCGACGCAATTTGATTATACGCTTCCCATTTCTGAAATTGACCTCGCGATTCCTTTCAAGTACCTCTTCGGGGAGCAGTCAGATTTTGACACCATGATGGCGGCACAAGCCGAGTATGAACGCATGATCCATGAAAAGGAAGGTCGCTACGGCCAATTCATTGATCATCTCGAACTGCATCAAACGCCCGTCCCGAATTTTACGCACATCCTTGAAAATAATCTGGAATGGTCCATCTCCAAGTTTTGGCTGGAATACGATGCGGACCAGAATCTCTATATGTTGAAAGGCGCTTTACCTTGGATTCAAGATTTAAAGAACAAGCGGTTGAATTTGTGGGGCCAGAGTTTTGAGGATCCCGAGCGGCTTCCCAAACTTTTGGATCAAGCGCTGCAGTACATCCGGTTCGGTTTTACGGTCGAGGAGGACAGCCTGCTTATCTTTGAAGAAGAGATCAAAAAAAGCAAATACGATCAACCCGGTTACGCGGAGATCCGGCCTCAAGTAAAAGAAAAGCTGGCTGCCGTCAAAGAACATCTCAAAGCGCAAGTCGACAATGGTGCCGCGAAGCGGGATGTGCCGGATGTCACGGCTGAAAATCTGATCGAAGAGATATTCGCAGCGACGGCGCCTGAAGTACGGGAACGGCTCAAAGTTCTAAATGATGAATATTTGGCGTCACTCACGTTTTTTGAGGGCGACCGGTTTGTCTATGAAGATGAAGGGGACAATCTGGTCGCGTTTTTTCATGAAGGTGTGGGACAGGTCATCAAAGCACTCAAAAGGCGGCAAGGGCCGCTTCAGGCAATTTTCGGAGACATGGAGTTTGGCGCGCGCGTCGGCCGCCCTATTTTTGCGCCATACATATTGGTTCCGAATGAATTCATCGAAGAAAATCTGACCCAGCTTCCCGAAGGTTTCGGCGATTTGCAGCTGCAATACGGATGGATGATTCAGGATCTCGCCTTCTCACTGCACGATCATATTCAATATTTGTACAGTAAATGGGATACTGCCCAACAAGCCGGCGATGACGCCGCCGTCAGCCGCATCGAATCCGATATTCAACTCATGCTGAAGGAATGGGTGCGTCTGACCTATCGCGGTTGGGCGATGGGCCTTATCCTGCATGATCGCAGCTTCGAAAATGCCGGTATTACAAGGCATGGCGAAGTGCTTCAAATCGGTCCTTCCTTTGACAACTCGTGGCCGCGCTTTTTCGCCGGATCCACCAGCACATCCGATTTAGCGAACAATTTGAACCGCAAATGGCTGAGCAATCTATTCGGCGAGGAAACGGCCAGGCGATTGTATGGCGACGGTTTGAAAAACGAGTATTTTGATATTCTCTGGCCTGCGCGCGGTACCGATCTTCTCGAAAGCAAACCTCTTGCCTATGACCGGCAGGCCCCCATTTTTCACGGGAATGAAGGCCCCAAATATCTCATCGATTTTATTGAATCAGTCAAGGAAAGCGAAGCGCGCAATCAAAAACGTTCCGAAGTCCGGGATTATACGCGAACCGCCGAGACTTACGCGCGGCGGTTGCAATTTGGCAAAGACTTCGCCAACAAGATCATCGGCCGGCGGCTTGAGCTAACGATGCGTAAGGGCCAGGGCGGCAATGTGCAGGGCTTCGATATTCAGGTGATCGATCAAATCAACGGCTATTTGGAAGAACTGAGGCGCATGGATGCGGATCAGCTTCGGCGCGAAGCAAATCGGCGCTTGGATAACGAAAGAACTCAACGCATCCGCGGTTATGGATATTTCGATCCCTATAACAGCGACTGGGCTTTTACGACGCTTGCCAGCATTTTAAACGGTTTAACCGACCGCGAGCGCATGTTGGACCGTGCCGGCCGACCCTATCTCGGGCAGGTGGGGCTATCTCCGAGGCAGGCGGATCTGGTCATTGGTATTTTGGGCCAGGCCGTGGCTCACGGCTTGATGGATTTCCGGTTTCGGACGCAAACCGGATACCGTTCGGAGCTGCGTCATGTCGCACCTAATTTTCAAACTGTCTACGCGTTTCTGGGCAACCGCGAATTGGCGGGGGAGCTTCTCAACCGGCTTAGCGCGACGGATCCGGTGAGAGCCCAACGCCTGGTTCAAACCTACATGATCGTGGAGCAAATCAACCGGCGCGACGGTCCCTTGTCCAACGAGGAAATGACGCTTCTTTTACCGCGCGTCTATGATGATTTAAAGGCGGGCCGCAGTGAAGCACAGATCACGAATGATGTCCTGCCGCGCGTAAGAACCCTTCTTGATGAATACAAGGATCAGCCTTTCGTGCGCAATGCCGGAATTGAGATTGAAATTTGGAAAGACGTCTTCAAAACAAAACCCGCCGAATCGGACAGCGAAGAATCTAAAAAGATTTACGGCGAGGAGGTGCAGAAGCGATTCCGTGAATTGCAATTCACTTATCTTTTGGGTTATCAGCCGGATATTTACGACGGGGATATACGTCCCGCGCGTTGGGGTGAGACCGATTTTCACCTTTATTTTGAAATCCGCACGCGGCCGGTTCGTTCGACGCGGGGATTGGCCTATCTCGAGGACCGTCTTGCCGGTGATTATGATTTTCTGAAAGACTTGGGTTATTACAAAAGCCAAATGAGTGTGGAGCTTCCGGAAAAACTCGGTGAAATGTATGTCATGCGCAACAAAACACTGATTACTTTACCCGCGCAGGAACACATCAGTTTCCCTTCCCTGTTTCTTTATACGGCCGACGGCCGCTGGGCCGAAATGAAAAGGGGATTTCAGGATCATTTTTGGACTTTAACGACGTGGTTTCTGCCGCACGCGGAAGTGCGTAACGACCCCTACCGGATCGAATTGCGCCCCCTGGGCGAAAGTCCGGAAGATGCGGAGGCGCGTTACCGGTCGCGCCGCTTCAATCATCTCTTAGCCTCTCTTTTTATCGCGCGTGAAGAAGAAATCGCCAAAGGAATTGAAGGCCCGGCCAAAGCCCTTTGGGATCAATACGCGGCCGCCCACGAAAAATTGAAAGCCGACCACGGCATCAGTGATCTCAACGAGCAAGGCAGTAAGTCCATGGGCTGGGCGGATGAAGGCGAGGTCGTTTGGTATACGTTCTATGATTATAAAAATATCGTGGAAGCCAAGCCCGCCGAATGGGGCAATGAGGAAAAGAGAAGGAATTCTGAATTTGGAAAGAAGCAACAAGACCTTGTCGAATCGACCCTCCAAAAAGCGTTGCAAAGCGGCCTTCCGAAGACCGAGTCTTTAACCGCGGAAGAGGTTAAGCGGCTTGAGCAAACGTATCAGGATCAATGGCGGCACGAAGCAACGCTGAAAAATTATGCGCAGCTGCGGGAAAAACTTGCCATCGCGGTTACTTATATGGAAAGGACAGGTGATTTTCCGACCCTGCCTATTTATGATCAATACTATTGGTCTCAATATTGGAGTAAGACCAAGTTGCCGGATCAAGTCGTCCAGTTCTTGAGTGCCCGCGCCGACAGGAAGGGACTCGAAGCGGCGTTGGCCGTCA
>JBFHCO010000073.1:0-9079 GCA_041585205.1 Candidatus Omnitrophota bacterium
AATGTGCTTTTAAAGTCGAGGGCCTGACGGACCGCGATAATCAGGGCCAGAAGCATCCAAAAAGCAGCCGCGGGAAAAAGGAATTGGCCGAAACCGGGTATGACGGCCAAAATCCGGATGAGCCCGGGTGAACTGGAAAAGCCGATGGTTCTCAGAAGCTGCCCCAAATCGGCGTGCGTCTGGGATTCCGGCATGAGTTTCGTTCCGATAAAACAAGTCAAAAAGGCCCAGAGCATCCAGGTGATAAGCGCAGCCAGCGTCCCCCAGATCAGGGAGTCCCAGCCGACATGCAGCGAACCGCCGATACCCGCCGCGAGGCTTGAAAGGATCACAACAATCAGTGCTTGGCCGGTGGCCAGCTTGTCATGTTCCACTTCCTCGTAAAGCGCCGATTCCAATTTTGCCGCACGCCAAATACGATTGAATAAAAGATTCACTTGCCCCTCCTTGTCAAAGGCATAATATAGAACCACAAACGCCGAGGTGCAACCCTAACGTATGACCACCGCCTTCCTGTATGACGAGCAGTTCTTAAGGCATGACGCGGGAACCGGTCACCCGGAAAGCGGCGAACGTCTGACGGCCACACTCGCCCACTTGGAAAAACAGCCATGGTTCCGCCATCTGCTGCGCTGTGAACCGCGCGTCGCCGAACTGGACTGGATTCAAAAAATCCATTCCCTGCCCTATATCCGCCACGCTCAATCGGCGTGCCGCCAAGGGCTTTCCTATCTGGATTCGCTCGACGTCGGTATCGGCGCGGAGTCTTTTGACATTGCCCTGCTTGCCGCGGGCGGTGCCCTCACCTTGGGCGACCTTGTGATTTCAGGCGAAGCGCAGAACGGATTCGCCCTGATCCGTCCGCCGGGACATCATGCCGAAAAAAATCAAGCCATGGGATTCTGCCTTTTCAACAACATTGCGATTCTGGCGCGTTATCTCCAGGAACGGCACGGCATTGAAAAGGTGCTGATTCTCGATTGGGACGTGCATCACGGCAACGGGACCCAGCATTCCTTTTACGAGGACCCGTCGGTCCATTACATCAGCCTGCATCAATTCCCCTTTTATCCCGGCACGGGTTCGGAGGCGGAAACCGGCGAAGGCAAGGGCCGCGGCGCCACCTTGAACTGCCCCATGCCGGCCGGCGCGCATGACGCTGATTATGAAAAGGTGTTTCAGACGAAGGTCTTGCCCCATATCGACAAGTTCAAACCGCAAATCATTTTGATTTCAGCCGGCTTCGACGCCCACACGCAAGATCCCCTCGCGCAAATATGTCTTTCCACGGAATGTTACGGCTGGATGAGCGAGCGTGTGATGGAGGCAGCCGACAAACATGCCGACGGAAAAATCGTTTCGCTTTTGGAAGGCGGTTATGATTTGGAAGCTCTGCCCCGCTCCGTTGCAAAGCATGTCGCGGTTTTATCCGGTAACAATTAGAAGGGCCAGAAAAGAGGGATGAGAATGATCGCGACGATTGCGATCAGGAGATTGAGAGGCAGACCGGCGCGGAAATAATCTCCGAATTTGTAACCGCCGATACCTTGGACGATCAAATGCGTCTGATACCCGATGGGAGACATGAATCCGGCTGAGGCGGCAAGGGCCACGGCAATCGCAAATGGTCTTCCGCTCACATCGAGCTGAGTCGCAGCAGCCATCGCCACCGGAAACACCAACGCCGCCGCCGCGTTATTCGAAAGCAGCTCCGTCAGAAGCATGGTGATCACATAAATGAAAGCAAGCGCCGCGATGGTGCCGAAAGACTCCGAAAAATAAAGTATCCAGCCGGCCATCATGCTGTCCACACCGCTATTTTGAATGGCGCGGCTGATCCCAAGGGCGCAGGCAATCGTGATCAGCACATCCCAACGCATGGCGCGCTTGACTTCGCGTCCGGGCACACAGCGGGCCAAAAGCAAAATCACGGAAGCCGCCATCACAAAATGTAAGAGCGTCAGGGGCTTCCCCATGAAAGGCGGCAGAATACCGCTTTCGGCGAGCGCGGCTCCCAAAATCATCATGACTATGATGGCGAGCACCAAAAGCGACTTATGCTGCATGTCCGGCGGACGGTCTTTAATGTAGGAAATCAGGTAAAAATCCTGTGAATCTTTCCAATTATCGGTAAACCGCTCTTCGGTGAAAAGAAGCAGCGTGTCTCCCGCTTCAAGACGGATATTGCCCACTTTGTCCTCGATGCGCTCGCCATGCCGGTGCACTGCGACGACCCCGGCCCCATACCGGCCGCGGAAATTGCATTCCTTGACGGTTTTACCGAGTATGGGCGAACCTGCAGACACCACCGCCTCCACCAGGTGCGTGCGCATTTTGCTGAAATCCTGTTCAAACATTTTATGTGCGGCCGGCACGAGACCCGGGATGTCCTGAAGTTCCACGACCGCCGAAGGAATGCCGACAAAAACCAGCCGGTCGTCTTCAAAAATCACTTCCCGCGGCGTGATCGGGCCGAGTGATTTACCGCCGCGTTCAATGTCCATAAGATAAAGCCCGCGCAGATTTCTCAAGCCCGCCTGCTGCACGCTTTTTCCGACGAGCTCGCAGCCCTTTTTCACTTTCATTTCCACCACATATTCTTTGGTGCGCTCTTCCACCTGCGCGCGCACGTCTTTCCGGTCGGGCAGCATCCGATGAGCCCAGACGGACAGATACACCAAACCCGCGATCGTGCAAGGCAGACCGACTCGGCCGATTTCAAAAAGGGTGAGTCCTTCCATACCGCTCTGCAGCATCAATCCGTGCACGACAAGGTTCGTGGAAGTGCCGATCAGAGTGCAAAGCCCGCCCAAAACAGCCGCGTAAGATAAGGGAATCAAAAATTTGGAGGGCGACAACTTCAATTTCTCGGCCCATTTTTTGATCATCGGCGCAAACAAGACGACAATGGGGGTGTTATTGATGAAGGCCGAAAAAAAGGCAACCGGTGCCGTCATGCGGGCCATCAACACGGGAATGCCGCCTTTGCGCGACGTGCCGAGCATCCAGGAAATAAACGAATTCAAGGCGCCCGTATTTTGAACGGCCGTGCTCACGACAAAGAGCAGCGCCACGGCCGCGACCGCGGGATTGGAAAATCCGCTAAGGGCTTCTTCCGGTGAAAGGACACCCGTCAGCACGAGTCCGATCAGAGCCAGAAAAAAAATGAGATCCGTCGCCGCCACCTCAAAGGTAAGCGCGGCGATCATTCCAAGGATGATAAAAATGGTTAAAAGGGTCTGAAATTCCATGGTTCCTTTCATTACCCGCAGGGGACAGACAATGCGGTCTTGCCTGTCCCCTGCGTATCGACGCGATCCGGCGCGGACTTTATGTCAGCGCCCGTTTGATGATTCCAAGGGCGCGTTCCAAATCGTGCCGGCTGTGCGCGGTCGAAATAAAATTGGCTTCGAACTGGGACGGCGCCAAATAAAGCCCCGCCGCCAGGCAACGTCTGAAGAACGCTGCGTACCGGCGCGTGTCCGACCGCTTGGCGCTCGCATAATCCGTGACCGGATGATGCGAGAAAAAAAGCGTAAACAGCGACGCCTTGGCATTCAGCTGCACGGGCACGCGGCTGCGATTGATGATTTGCTGCAGGCGGCCGAAAAACCAGTCCGCCTTTTCATGCAGACGCGATAATACCGGCCGCTCCAACTGCTTTAAAACCCACAAGGCCGCCGTCACCGCCACGGGGTTCCCCGAAAGCGTCCCCGCCTGATACACCGGGCCTTCGGGTGCAAGCCGGTCCATTATTGTACGTCTTCCGCCGAAGGCTGCAAGCGGCAATCCCCCGCCCAGGATTTTCCCGAGGCATGTCAAATCCGGGCGGACGCGGAAGATTTTCTGCGCCCCGCCTTCCGAGACACGAAATCCCGTGATCACCTCGTCAAAAATCAAAAGCGCACCGTAACGTCGGGTCAGTTTACGCGCGGCTTCGAGGTAACCGGGTTTGGGGAGCACGACACCCATATTGGCCGGTATCGGCTCGACGATAAAGGCGGCGATCCGGCGGCCGTGTTTCTTAAAGGCGCGCTCAAGCGCCGTCCCGTCATTAAACGGAATCGACAGCGTGAGGCGCGTCCATTCGGGCGGAACGCCGGCGGAATCCGGTTTGCCGAAAGTCGCAAGGCCCGAGCCTGCCTTCACGAGCAAACTGTCCGTATGTCCGTGATAGCCTCCGTCGATTTTAAGGATTTTGCTGCGCCCCGTGAATCCGCGCGCGAGGCGCAGCGCGGTCATGACCGCCTCCGTTCCGGAAGATACGAGGCGCGTCTTCTCCATGGAAGGAAAAAAGGCGCGGATGCCTTCGGCGAGTTCCACTTCTTTTTTTGTCGCCGCTCCGAAACTGGTGCCCTTTTTAATTTCGCGGTTCAGTGTCCGGATCAAACCGGACGGCGCATGGCCGAAAATCAGGGGTCCCCACGAAGCGCAAAAATCGATGTAGCGTTTGCCTGCGGCGTCAAAAAGATAAGGGCCTTTGCCTCTTTCGATAAAGACCGGGTGACCTCCGACCGCGCGAAAGGCGCGCACGGGTGAATTCACCCCCGACGGAATGACACGGCGGGCCCTTTGGAAAAGACGGGCGGACGCGTTTTGGCCGCGCGTCCTACCCTTCTTCAACCGATTCATATTTGGTTTTTAGGCTCTGAATAACGGCGGGGTCGGCCAATGTCGTCGTGTCACCGAGGGCCTTGCCTTCGGCGATGTCGCGCAAAAGCCGCCGCATGATTTTTCCTGAACGGGTTTTGGGGAGATCCGCTGAAAAGAGAATGTCTTCGGGCCGGGCAATGGCCCCGATTTTTTTGGCGACATGTTCCTTGAGTTCTTTCACGGTCGCCTCGCGGTTGGCTTCGGCCTTTTCCTTGGCCTTTTCTTTTAAGATGACAAAAGCGACGATCGCCTGCCCCTTGATGTCATGCGTCTTGCCGACCACAGCGGCTTCGGCAACGGAAGGATGATCGACCAGCGCGCTTTCGACTTCGGCCGTGCCGATGCGGTGGCCGGCCACATTCATCACGTCATCCACGCGGCCCATAAACCAGAAATAACCGTCTTCGTCGCGCCGCGCCCCGTCACCGGGGAAATACATAAGAGTTTTCCCTCCGGGCCTATCGGCCCGTGGGGCCGGAGGCCATTTACTCCAGTAGGTCTTTTGATATCGCTCATCGTCATTGTAAATCGTGCGCAGCATGGAGGGCCACGGTTTCGTAATCGCGATGTAGCCGCCGCCCGTTTCAATGCGGTTGCCCTGCTCATCCACAATTTCAGCCGCGATGCCGGGAAAGGGTTTGGTGGCCGAGCCGGGTTTGGTCGTAATCACCCCGGGCAGCGGTGTCACGAGAATGCAGCCGGTTTCGGTTTGCCACCAGGTGTCGACGATCGGGCATTTGCCGCGGCCGATATGTTCTTGATACCACATCCAGGCCTCGGGGTTGATCGGTTCGCCGACCGAGCCCAAAAGCCTCAGGGAAGAAAGATCCGCCCTTTCGGGCCATTCATTGCCCCATTTCATGAAGGCGCGGATCGCGGTCGGGGCCGTGTAAAAAATCGTGACGCCGTATTTTTCGATGATTTTCCAAAAGCGATCCTTTTCCGGCCAATCCGGAGATCCTTCATACATCAAGATGGTGGCACCGTTGGAAAGCGGGCCGTAAATAATGTAGCTGTGGCCCGTCACCCAGCCGACGTCGGCCGTGCACCAAAAAACGTCCTCGTCTTTGAGATCAAAAACCCATTTGGTCGTGGCATAGACGCCGGTCATATAACCGCCGGTGGTGTGCACGATGCCTTTGGGTTTGCCCGTGGTGCCGGACGTGTAAAGAATGAAAAGCAAATCCTCGGAATCCGTTTCGGCGGGTTCGGCGAAGGCCTCGGCATCCTTCATCAAAATATGCCACCAGTGGTCGCGGCCTTCCTTCATTTGGCAGGAGGCATGCGGCCCGGCGGCTTCGCGCTGCACCACGATGACGCTTTCAATCGTGGGAGTTTCCTTCAGGGCCTCATCCGCCACCTTTTTAAGCTGCACGGGATTGCCCCTCCGCCAACCGAAATCCGCCGTGATTAAAAGTTTGGCCTTGGCATCCTGAATGCGGTCCTTGAGCGATTCGGCGCTGAAGCCGCCGAAGACAACGCTGTGCACCAGACCCAACCGGGCCGAGGCAAGACACGCAATCGCCGCTTCGGGGATCATCGGCATATAAATCGCGACGCGGTCGCCTTTTTGCAGTCCGCGTTTTTTTAAAACATCCGCGAACTTATTCACCTCGCGGTAAAGATCCCAATAGGTCAGGACACGCTCTTCGCCGGGCTCGCCTTCCCAAATAATGGCCGCCTTGTTGCGTTTGGAGGGTTGGCCTCCGGTCGGAAAGACATGCCGGTCGACGCAATTGACGCAGGCGTTGATTTTTCCGTCGACGAACCATTTGGCATGCGGCGCCTTCCATTGCAGGACCTTCTTCCAGGGCTGTATCCAATCCAGCTCTTTGGCCCATTCGGCCCAATAGGCCTCCGGGTCGGCGGCGGCCTTTTCGTAAACGGCGGGGTCTTTCACCCAGGCTGTTTTCTTGAAGCTTTCAGGCGGCGGAAAGCGGCGTGTCTCTTCCAGCAAGACATTAATGGATTGTTTATTCTCGGTCATCGAAGCGCCAGCTCGCATACAGATAATAATCGTCAATGCGTTTAGGATAATCTTTTAAGCGGAAATTAAAATTGGCAATCCCCCCTTGTTCAAGCGTGTTGGGGTTCGCTAAGGCGCTTGTATTCAGCTGGGGGATTTTGTGTTCGTCGAAAATCACGAGGTTCACACGCAGGTCACAAATGGGGTTGCCGACATTATTGATCACAATGCCGCCGAGCTCCGCTCCCTCGCGCTCGCTGAAGCGGGAACTGCCGCCTTTGACGATCACTTGATGAGGCAGTTTTTGAAAACTCTCGATTTCAGGAAAGGTCTCTAATCCCATAGTGAAGATACTATTATCTATAGAAAGGACATAAGCTCAAGAGAAATTCAAAAGAAAAAAGCGGGGCGAAAAACTCAGACGGATTCTTTACCCTTCATTTGGTTGGCCATTTTGATTTTTTCTTCAAGGAGCTCTCTGTCATATTCATCCGGTCTCAACTCCCCGCGGGTGAGAAGGACTTCCACGAAAGCCTTAACGGCCTCAGGATCAAATTGCGTGGCCGAACAATCGATCAATTCCTTGACGGCTTCCTGAATGTTCATGGTTTTCTTATACCGTCCGCCGGCCAGGCGCATGGTATCGTAGGCATCTACCACTGAAATGACCCGCGCCCCGAGCGGAATCTCATCGCCTTTCAGCTGGTCGGGATAGCCCTTGCCGTCAAACCATTCGTGGTGACGCAGCACCAAGTCCGCTTCATCGCGCAGAAAACGGATGGGCCTTAAAATTTCATAGCCCAGACGCGGATGCTGTTTCATCTCTTCATACTCGGCGAATGTCAACTTGCCGGGCTTCAAGAGAATCTTATCCGGAATGAAGATTTTCCCGAGATCATGCAGCAGTGCGGCCTGCTCGATGATTTCGGCATCGTCGAGCGACATCCCCATGGCGCGCGCTGTATCGGCCGCATATTTGGCACAGCGTGCTGAATGACCCGCTGTAAAAACATCCTTAGTTTCCATTGCTAAAATCAAATCCCGCGTGGCATCCACATAAGCCTTGCGAGACCGTTCCGCAACGGCTGAAAGCTGGCGCTGTAAATCCGCCACTTTCGCATCGCTGACCTCCATATTGGGCGCGGTTTTCTTCAGGATGGGCACCAAGTCGCGGTAGCAAATCACGCGGTTACGGCCCTCCACTTTGGAACGCACGAGCGCTTGCCGGGCATGCTCGATTAAATCAATGCGACTTTCGATTTGGTCTTCGGGAAAAGAAGAAACGCCGATACTCACCGTCAGTTGGATATTTCGATTTGAAAGATACGTATGCTCGGAGCCCGTCAGAAAAACATGTTCGGAAAGAAGCCGCCTCAGCCTTTCCGCCCAGGCAGCGGCGCCCTGATAACCCACATGCGGGAGCAGCACCGCGAACGTCGTGCCTTCCATCCGTACCACCAAATCGCTCAAACGGCTGTTTTCAAAAAGAACCTGCGCGCACTCCTTCAAGAGGGCGTCACCCGCCGCCAGACCGCGCTTCTCGTTCAGGCTTTGAAAATGGTCAACGTCCACCAACAAAAGAGAAATCGGAAAATTATAGCGGGATGCGCGCGAACATTCGCGCACGAGACGATCCTGAAAATAGCTGAAATTATAAACGCCGGTGAGTCCGTCCTGAATCATGAACGAAGGCACGGAGTCGTACTTGGCCGGGGACACGGTTTTATTCGGGTTCAAGGATTTCAGCGGTATTTTGGAGCCCGGCTGAATATAGACTTTACGGTCATAGAAATTTTGATAGGTTTGGCGCAGTTTTTCCGCCAATTCATGAAACTGGCTTTCGCTTTTAATGATGAAATCGGCAACGCCCTTGCGGATCGCTTCGCGCACGAGACGGTCGTCGCGCACCGGTGCCATCAAGACAAACGGGATATTTAAATCGGTTTCGCGCAGCGCGTCAAAAAGCTGCATCCCTTCCTGCCCCTGCAGCTGGGAATCCACCAGCAGCAAATGAAATGAATCCTGCTTTAATTTTTCGATGGCTTCGTCGATATTGCGGGCGGAATCGACATGGGTGGGAAAGCGTGAGTTTCTTTCAAGGCTTTTTTTATAAGGCCACACATCCCGCGGGTCGCCTTCCACAATAAGCACGGAAAATGCCTTATCTTCAAGCGCCATACAGATTGTCTCCTTTGCCTTTCTATTACCGCTAATAAACTATAACTGGCATTCGGGAGAGTTTCAAATAGGAGCGAATTTTGAAGGAAGCGCCTTTTGAGCGCTTTAACTACAAATAAGGCAAGAAGTTACAGAGAAGGTCGGCGGGCCCGATCCACCGCTTTCAAATAATCACCGGCCGGTTGATTCCAAAGGGCAATTTGCTTGGCGTGATAGGTAATGACGGTCTGGGCGCCCGCGCGCACAAGGCCGGTCATGATCTCATGAACCAGGGCGCGTTCA
>JBFHCO010000074.1:0-9024 GCA_041585205.1 Candidatus Omnitrophota bacterium
GCGGCAGATCGCTTGAGCATCCTGCTGAATTTCTTTGGCCTTTTGCCTTTCCTCTTCGCTTTCAGAATACCTCAAAAAATCTTCAACTGTATCGATCAGCGACAAATCAAGCTTGTAGCCGCAACGGCAGCGCAGCTTTTTTTCCGCCTCAAAGACCGCCACATCGTGTTTGGCACCGCATTTCGGACATTTGATCGCCATAGTAAGTAAAAAGTCAAAAGGCAAGAGTAAAAAGTTGATTCAGCATTATAAACATTACCTAAAGATCAATGATGCCGCTTATGTTATCTGACATTATTTTATATTCACTTTTGACTTTTTACTTTTCACTTTTAACTTAATATTCGATGCCGGGCTGGGCTTTAATGCCCTGTTCGTAAGGATGTTTGATGCATTTCATTTCGGTCACAAGGTCGGCAATTTCAACGAGTTCCCGTGGGGCGCCGTTTCCCGTTAAAATGACATGCTTATGCGGGGGCTTTTTTTTCAGTTCCGCGACGATATCGGCCGGATCCAAAAAATTATATTTCATGCAGTAATTGATTTCATCGAAAATGACGAGTTGATGGATTTTGTCATGCAGCAATTCTTTGCATTTTGCCCAGGTTTTAAGCGCTGCTTGAACATCCCGTTCGTAACTTTTAGTATCCCAGGTAAACCCCTCACCCATGGATAGAATAGTCAAATGGCCGCTCAAATATTTTTTGGCCGCCGCGGCCTCACCCGTTTTCCATTTGCCCTTGATGAATTGAATCACCGCCACTTTGTAACCGCGGCCGACGGCCCGCAAAGCCGTCCCGAAAGCGGCGGTCGACTTGCCCTTGCCGTCCCCCGTGTGGACGAGGATCAACCCTTTTTTCTTGTACACTTTCATCTCGCGGTGCGTGCGGGGGGCCTTATCGACTTTCGGACTCATTCAAGATCCGCTTCATGCCATTGCCAAGGATATTCGGGCAGCCCCATCTGTTCGGCGATGGAAGCAATGTCATCCGTAAAAAGCGCCACAGGCGGAAAAAGCACGATGTCATTGGCCGCCGAAGTGCCGCGGATAAAAACGTTGGTCGGAATGCGCGTGAGCATCGATACGTACCAAATCTTAGGATGCGCTTTGATTTCCAGCGCCAGCGTGCGCGGAATTTCAAGGGGAGACCCCACCAAACAAACCAGTCCGCGCCAAAAAACGATGCCGGCGCGTTTCCAGGGACCCGCCTCCGACCTTTCCACGGTGGCTTGAGCGGGCGTTGAGAGAAGCGTCACAATCATAAAAACCAAAAAGGCTTGAAAAATTTTTTTCATGTCATTCCCCCTCATTGAGTTTTTCCATGATGGCCATAAAAAAACCGTCGGTTTCGTGTTCATCCGGACTCAATTGTAAAAAGTGCTGTGTTCGCAGCTTCCCCGCTGCCGGCCCTACCGCCGGCACTGGTTTCAATCCCTGATATTTACGGCAAAAGGCGCCGATGACTTCTTCATTTTCTTGCGGTTCCAGCGAGCATGTAATGTAGTAAAGTCTGCCACCTTTTTTAAGAGAGGGCAATGCTTTTTCGAGGATCGCGATTTGATCCCGGTGATAGTCGGCAAACTGTTCCGCGGTTAATTTCCATTTGGCGTCGGGGTTGCGCCTGAATGTGCCCGTGCCCGAACAGGGGGCATCGACCACAATTTTATCAAACCCTTTGCGCGCTTCGCGGGAGTCTTTCAACCGGTTGAGATCGGCCGGAAAGATGTTAAACACCCCCGCCCGCTTGGCGCGTTTTTTTAAGTCTTCAAGCTTTTTGGGACGGATATCGGTCGCGATAATCCGGCCTTTGTTTTGCATCCGGGCCGCCAGATAAAGAGCCTTACCGCCTCCCCCGGCGCAGACATCCCAAATATTTTCACCGGGCTGCGGATCAATCACCTCGCACACGATTTGACTGCCCTCATCTTGAATTTCGAACAAACCTTCGCGGAATTCTTCGCTGTCGAAAAGGTTACCGCGTTCTTGAAAGCGGATGCCGTAAGCGGCAAAAGCGGTCGGTTCCACTTGATACCCATTTCGTTCAAAACGAGTAATCAATTGTTCACGGCTGATTTTAAGCGGATTGGCTCGCACAACAAGCGAGGGTCTTTTTAACAATGCGGCGAGCAGCCGCTCGCATTTCGCTTGCCCGAATGTCTTGAGCCATCTCGCATACAGCCACGACGGAAAGGAGTACTGAATGGAGGTCTTTTCATCGCCGCTCAAATGGTTAACCGCATCGGGCAAATCCAGCTTGGTTAAAGCACGGTATATTCCTTCAACTTTGAGATTTGAATCAGACAGGTGCAGCAAATCACTGAACTGTTCCGCTGTAATCAGATTTTCGCTGGCTGCGGCAAACAGAACATGGGTCGCATCCGATTCGCCGCCTAAGTTCAGGGCATCCATCCAGGCTTCAATGAAGCGTTTATGCCGGAAGGAGGCATAGATCGTTTCAGCCAGAAAGCGCCGGTCGCGGGCGCCGTAACGTTTGCGGTGGCGGTGGAAAAAATTTCCGAGCCAGCGGTCCGCCGGCACCGCTGTCTTTTTGATATCGGCCCAAATCGCCGCGGCGGTTTTTAAATAACCTTGAACAATCACCGGAGATCCATCATACGTTCAAAAAACTTTCGATCGATATTTTCTTCGACGATATCCGCCCACCGGTCAAACGGATTTAACGTCTGTCCTTCGTGATGCGTGCCCTCGGATGCCAATCCGGCTTTGAACCGCATTTGATTGAGAAAATGACGCCGGAATCCGGGATGATCAAACAATCCGTGCACATAAGTTCCCATGACATAGGTTGCATCTTTTTTTATAAAAACGCCATCATAACAAGATTTCACCTGTTGCCCGTCCCTTTCAAGAATCTTCAAAAAAGGGGCCGCGCCATTGAGCGCCTTAGTTTGACCGATATGAATTTCATAACCCGACACTTCGGACCGGCTTTCAAGATGCACGGCACGAACACGGGTCGTTTTTTTCTCACGGTGGTATACGGTTCGAACCGGCAACAATCCCAGGCCGGGCCGTGAATCCCCGTCAGACTCTACACCCATAGGGTCCGAAAGGCTGCGCCCCAGCATTTGATAACCGCCGCAAATGCCGAGCACCGGAACGCCGGCGCGCGCACAACGCGTTATGTAATCCGCCAATCCTGATTTCCGTACATGCTCCAAATCCTTTAAAGTGCTTTTTGTTCCCGGAAGAATCACTAAATCAGGCAAACGGTGACGGTCCGGTTTATCGAGATAGCGCAGGACCACGTTTTTTTCTCTTTCCAGCGCATGAAAGTCGGTGAAGTTTGAAACATGCGGCAGCCAGATCACATCAATCAACAACTGCTGTGTCGTGACATGCACCGAACGGTGATCTCGTCCGTTGCCGCTTAAGGCATCCAAATAGGTATTGGCTCTTAATCCGTTTAAATCCGTGCGGCCGCCCTTTTGTGAAATAGAGTCTTCTTCGTCCAAATCAAAATCGGACACAAAAGGCAACACCCCCAGCACTTTTTTTCCGGTGCGTCTTGTGATCCAGTCCAAGCCGGGTTTGAGTATTTTGGGATTGCCGCGAAATTTATTGATGAGAAACGCTTGAACTCTTTTTTTTTCAGAACCGGCGAGTAATTCATAGGTTCCGACCAACTGCGCGAAGATGCCGCCCCAATCGATGTCCCCCACCAATATCACATGCGCCTTGGCGAGTTTGGCTGTGCGCATATTCACAAAATCATGCCGCTTTAAATTGACTTCCGCCGGACTGCCGGCGCCTTCGATCACGACATAATCATACTGCCCCATCAACGTTTTCAACGCTTCCCGCACGCGGGGAACACAGCGCTTTTGATAAAGGGGGTCGGCAATGCTCGTAAGCCGCGCCACCGGTTTTCCCATGAGCACAACCTGCGCTTTGGAATCAGATTCCGGTTTGAGCAACACTGGATTCATTAAAATGGAGGGTTCCAGCCCGCACGCCTCGGCTTGTACGGCCTGGGCGCGGCCGATTTCACCGCCCTCTTTGGCAACGCAGGAATTATTGGACATATTTTGAGCTTTGAAGGGTACGACGCGATAACCGCGGCGGGTGAGAATGCGGCAGAAGGCGGCGGCCACGGCACTTTTACCGACATGCGAGGCCGTCCCTTGAATCATCAGGGCCTTAGCCGGCATGCTTCAAGGATTCCTCAACCATCATCTCAAGGCAAGCTGAACACAAACAATCATCATAGGAGGCACGCAAACGGGCGAGCAACGCGGGTGAAACCTCATATTTTTGACACCAGCAACTTGAGCTGTCCGCACCGCAACCGAAAGGACCCCCGCATTTTGAACATCGTTTTTCTTTTTCGGGCTCTGTTTTCCCCATGCGATTTTCTTCTATCGGGCGGTTATTTTTCCGCTCGATTAAATTTCCCACGCGGCGCCAAAGAAATATTCGCGCGGCGCACCGGGATTGACGAAATTATGCGTTCCGAACGGATAGATTGCCGTTCCGAAAGATGTAGCCGATACCGCTCGGGAATAATATCTATCGTTAAAAACATTGTTTACTTTAAAGTAAATCTCATAGGTTTTCCAGCGGTATGACAAAATAAAATCCCAAACGGTATAGGATTTGATCGTATGACCTGCGCCGCCGGTCGCATTCAGCGTGGCTTGCGATGCGGATTCAAACGAGGTGGGATGCTGTTTACCGGTAAAAACACCATGCATACCGACTCTCAATCCGTCATAAGGAGAGCCCAACCGCTTCAACGGGCGCGCGTCCCCGCCCATCGTCAGCCGGTGCTCCGGGATTTGACCGAGGGCTCGGCCGTCAATTAACGCTCCGCCTCCGTCCGTTTCACGCACCGTCGCCTGCGTCCAGG
The DNA here is from genome assembly GCA_041585205.1 of Candidatus Omnitrophota bacterium. GTDB lineage: Bacteria > Omnitrophota > Omnitrophia > Omnitrophales > Aquincolibacteriaceae > JBFHCO01. Next base: position 4,872 of record JBFHCO010000074.1, read on the forward strand.
TATAGGAGCCATAGAGATCAAGCTCTTGAATCGGGGTTAGCTCCAAGCGGCTTTCAACGCCGGTGCGCCGGCTCTTGCCGATATTAATATTGCGTCCGAAAGGCGTGGCCGGTGTAATGGAAGAGCTGTCAAAAACAATTTCATCTTCCAAATCGATCAGGAAATAGCTGAATTTAACATTGGCCTTATCTTTAAATCGAATGCGCGTGCCCGCTTCGTAGCTATGCGATTGTTCAGGTCTTAATGATGTATTTAAAGCGGCGGAAAAAGGCGCCATCTCGCTGATCGTCGGAACACGAAATCCTTGCGAGTAATTCGCAAACAGATCCACGGATCGGAGGGGTTTGACGGTCAAGCCGGTAGAAACGCTCGAGTTGCTCCACCGTTTGCTTTGATTGTTTCCGGGTGTCAAGGCATCCGTCGTTTTCAACTTGAAAAAATCATGCCGCATGCCGACATGAGCGATCACACGTTTAAAAAGCTTAATTTGCTCCCGCCAGAATAGTGAAACATTCGAGGGTCTCGAGCTGCGATCTGTTTCGCGCAAGGCCGCTTCGTTGACATTGCCCCCGAAGGCATCCTGCTCCAACGCATATTCGGAAGCGTTGCGCGTTTCCATCCCGATCAAACTTTGATTATGAAACCAACCCCATTCTTCTTCATATCCCAACTGCCAAATCAGATCGGTCGCACGCGTTTTGGTCGTTACGAGGTCCGTATCCGGATTGGAGCCAGTCACAAAATCAGTGAAGGTGGCCGTGGTTCCGTAAAAATGCGCTAAGTTGGTACGCCAACTCGTTAAGATGGATGCCAATATACGGTTATCCCAAAATTTGGTGTCCGCTCCGAATTGAACAATCGTATTGCGGTAATCCCGCCCGTCGAGCGGCTTGTTCGTTCTTTCGGGATCCTGCTGATATTGATCGAAGGTCATCTCGCCCGGATTTGAAATGGCGTCCTCCACATGCTTAACGCCCACGTGAACGCGACCGCGTTCTTCCGGCAGTTCGTAGGCCGCTTTGATGTCGAAACTCGTGATCCGAAACTCGCCGTTATCACGAAATCCGTCGCTTACAGTGCGGCCCGAGTTGAAATAGTATTTTAAATCTCCCTGCAGAGGAGTCACACGGTCAGGAATGGTGCCGCTGATGCCTTGATTAAATTTAAAACCTCTGTGGCTTGATGCCTCAATGCCGCCGAAAAGACTGATTTTTTTCTCGCTGGGTCTCCCGGTCGTGATATGCACCACCCCCGCGAAAGCGCCGCTGCCGTAAACCGGCGAAACGGATCCGCGGTCGATTTGTATGGATTCGATATCATGCATCGAGATCAGCGGATAAACTATGCTGTCTCCATCGAGTTCATTGACGCGCACTCCGTCGACCACAAAAATCACGGCACTGCCCTCTTGAAAGCCACGCAAGCTGAAAACGCGGTCGACGCCGTTACCGATTGCATCATAAAAGACCGCGCCTTCGATATCCGTTAATGCATCTTGAACGACACTCGGATGCTTAAGCTGCAGAGCCTCTTTCGAAAGGTAGGTGACATTGGCTGGGACCTCATCGATTGTGGTTTGGAAACTCGGCAATCGTGTGTTCACGATTTGCGCCGGGGCCGGAATCCAAATATTTTCAATCGTATTTTCAGGTTTATAGTCCGCATCGGATGCAGCATCGACGTGACTTGCGCAAAGAAACATGGCCGTGAACAACGCGAATGCGAAATGTTGATATTTCATTTCCCCCTCCTTATGGATGGATGCCCGATGAAAGCGTGAAATTAAAAAATTGACATATTTGATTATCCGCCAAAAGATCCGACGCCTGACCGCTTGCCTCAATTTGGCCGTTCTGAATGAATACGGCGGAGCGGACATAACGCCGCGCGGTTTCCAATTGATGTGAAATCAGTCCGATCGTGATGCGCTCTTCTTGATTGAGCTTCATCAGCAGTTCAAAGAGCTCATTTTTTTGCTTGATGTCCAGAAATGTCGTCGGCTCATCCAAAAAAAGTATTTTCGGCTTTTGACAAATCGCGCGGGCAATTTCGACTTTGCGTTTTTCGCCCCCGCTCAGCTGAAAAATCGAACGTTTGGCGAAGCGCAGGGTTCCCGTTATTTCCATGGCCCAGGCCGCTATTTCCAAATCTTCCTTCCGATCCCAAAAGTGACTTTGCGTGTGCGGAAAACGCCCCATCAATACGATTTCTTCAACCGTAAAAGGGAAAAGATAATGAATTTCCTGCTCCAAATAGGCGATGCGCTGCGCGATTTCCGCCGTGCGGTAGGTATTCAGGGGCTTTTCCTCGAGCAGGACTTGACCGCTGGCCGGGGAAAGCAGCCCCATCCCGATTTTAAAAAACGTGGTTTTGCCGGCACCGTTCGGACCGAAAAAAAGCGTAAAGTCCCCTTCATGGAGCGCGTAACTGCTGGGCTTCATTTCAAAATATCCGTCGTAAGAAAAAGTGACGCGATGCCATTTGAGCTTGGACTGCATTAAAAAACCCTCTTTGCTTCGCGCTGTTTTAAAAAATAAATAAAAAACGGGACGCCTAAAAAGGATGTGATGACTCCGACGGGCAATTCCTGGGGAGCGATCAAAAGCCGGGCCAATACATCCGAACATACCAGCACGCTGCCGCCCAAAAGGGCGCTTGCGGGCAGTAAGGTTCGATAATCGGAACCAAGGAGGAGGCGTGTGAGATGCGGCACCACCAGGCCCACGAAACCGATCATGCCGCTTACCGAAACGGCCATTCCCGTTAAAAGAGCGGCCAGTATGAATACGATTTTTTTGGTGCGCTCGACCGAAACACCCAGTGATTGAGCCGTCGTTTCGCCGAGTGAGAGGATGTTCATCTTCTTCGTTTGCAGCATCAGCAGAACGAGTGTGGCCGTAAGAATGGCCGTGATGACGGCCAGCCGCGGATAATTGGCGAAGGAAAGATTGCCCAAAAGCCAAAAAAGCACAGTCATCAATTCGTCGGCGCGCACCAGTGATTGAAGAAAGACGATGATGGATACAAAAAAAGAATTCAGCATCACGCCGATTAACAGCAGGGTATAAATGGATAGAGCGCCTTTTCGAAGCGATAAGCGATAGACAATCACCACCGCGATCAAAGACCCGAGCGAAGAAAGAACCGGGATTGAAAATGCGAGTGTTCCGGTGAGTAAGAAACCGCTGCCTAAAACGACGCCCAGGGCTCCGCCCGCGGACACTCCGAGCAGATGCGGATCAGCCAAGGGATTCCGAAGCAGGGCCTGGAACACGGCGCCCGCTACGGATAATGCCATGCCGACCAAAAGCGCCAACAAACCGCGCGGCAATCTCAGATTCAAAATGATGAACGGCCCCTCCGCGGTGGACCAGTCCTGTGAAGTGCTGCCGAAGAAAACGCCGATTGCCAGACTGAGGCAGGCCAGTAACGCGAGCAAACCAAAGACAATGATTTTTTTTCTAGAGGTCGATTTTTGCATAGTGTTCCGTATCGTTTTGCGGTAATGTCCGGATGATTTCGTTGAGAACATTCATAAAATCCACGGAGCGCGGTCCCGGCACCGGCAAGGCCTTGTCCAAAAGCAGATATAATCGGCCTTCTCGAACCGCTCTGAGCTTCGATAATTTGCGCCAGAATTTGCGCGTTTCTTCTTTTTTTTCTTCCAACGTGTCGCCGCGTTGATGCGATCCTGCGTCAATAATGACATCGGGATCTTTTTCGAACAAAACTTCCATATCCCAGCGGGGATAACGGGACGGCATGTCATCCGCCACATTTTCCACCCCGATCCAATTGAGAATGTCACCCTCCAATGAAATCCCCGATGCGACAAGAAACGGAACGCGCCAACTGATAAACGCCACCTTCGTCACTGCCTTTGACTCCGTCCGGGAAGGCCGCACGGCCGCCTTGGCTTCCTCCAAGGTAAGTCGCAAAAGTTCGGCGCCCTCTCGTTGGCCAGTTTTTTCACCGACAAGCCGATAAGACTTGTCCAATTCTTCCAAGCTGTACAATGGGAGCACGAGCGATTCGATGCCGATTTGCTTCAGCTTTTCATGCGTGAACTTGGTCCCGCGGTTGGGCGTCATCACCACAAGATCCGGCTTGAGCGCCACAATGGCTTCCATGCTGTGATCCGTGAAACCGCCGA
>JBFHCO010000075.1:0-9009 GCA_041585205.1 Candidatus Omnitrophota bacterium
ATTCAGTTTCAAATTTTTTAAGCGGCGTATCTTTTTAATGTCTCCATTCCATCATCACCTCCAGTTAAAGGGCTGGCCGGAATCGAAAGTCACGGTTCGACTTTGGATCATCGCGTTGATTTTGGCGGTGATCGGTCTCAGCACGTTGAAAGTGCGGTGATGCCTTGATGACGGCGGGGCGTAAGGTCGGAATCTTAGGATTAGGCGTCAGCGGTTTCGAATCCGCGTTATATTTGAAGACGAAAGGATATGACGTATGGGCGACGGACGAGGGCGATAGCCCTATCCTCCGCGAAAAGGTGGCGCGGCTCATCAAAGCCGGCATTGAGGCGGAATACGGTAAACAGGATATCCAACGGCTGTCCGCCCGTGATTGGATTTTGATTTCACCCGGCATTTCTCCGGCATCGCCCGTTTATGGCGCTTTGGCGCGTAAGGGGTTGCCCATTTACAGCGAAATCGAAGCGGCGAGCTGGTTTTGCCCGTCTCCGCATATTATCGGAATCACGGGAACGAGCGGGAAAACGACCGTCACCACCTTATTGACGCGCTCCCTTCAGGAACGGGGTTTGCATGTGATCAGCTGCGGAAATATAGGCAATCCCTGGATCGCCGAAATGGAGCGGATTCGTCCCGATAGCGTTGTTGTTTTAGAACTCAGCTCCTTCCAGCTCAAACATTGTTTTCGTTTCCGCCCTCACGTTGCGATTCTGCTGAATGTCTATCCCAATCACGAGGATTGGCACGGCACTTTTCAGGATTATCTGGAATCGAAACTGCGTTTGTTTCAAAACCAAACCGATGAGGACTTTGCCGTCTTTCGTGAAAAAGATTACAACAACCTTTTTCCCGGGAAAGTATTTCGGGCCAACACGATTCATTATGACCGGACCGGAAGCGGGAATCCCAATGAGGAGGCCGTCCGGCAGGCGTCAAGGTTATATGGCTGCGGGGAGGATCACCTGCAAAAGGTGCTGCGTGAATTTGAAGGGATTGAACATCGGATGGAAAAGTTTTTGACCGTAAATGACGTTAATTACATCAACGATTCTAAATCGACGACTCCGGCCTCTTTGGCTTGGGCCCTTGAAAGTTTTAAGGACGCTTCCGTCATCCTGATCGCAGGCGGACACCCTAAGAGCTGTGATTTTGATACGTTGCGCGCCCTCATTCAAAAGAAGGTTAAACGGATCGTTTTGTTGGGGGAAGCGGCGTCCATGCTCGAGGCGGCATGGCAGGGACCGGTTCCGATGGAACGTGCCGGCGATTTCGCGGACGCAATTCGTTTGGCATGCGCCCGGGCAAAGCCGACAGACAATGTCCTGCTGTCTCCGGCGTGTGCCAGTTTTGATATGTTTCAGAATTACATGGAGCGGGGTCAACTTTTTAAGCGGGGAGTGAGGGAATATCTTGAACAGCATGTATCGGGTTATTCGGTGACCCGGAGTTAGGCATGTCTTACACAGCGCGTATTTTATTTACGGCGGTTTTTCTTTTGGTGGGATTCGGCGTGGTCATGACGTATAGCGCAAGTGCCATTTATGCCGACCATATTTACGCGGATCCGCATCACTTCTTCATCCGTCAAATCTTTTTCGCTTTGCTCGGAACAGCCGGTCTTTTTGTCACCGCTTCCATTCCGATCGCATTTTGGAAACGCCACGCGCGCGCCTTGGCGCTTTTGTCCATTGCCTTGTTGCTTTTCGTGATGATCCCGGGCATTGGCTATTCAGCCGGAGGCGCCCGAAGATGGATCAATCTCGGCGCGGTAAAATTTCAGCCCGCTGAGTTCGCCAAATTGGCCGTTTGCATCTACTTAGCGGATTACCTGTCACGGAAAATGAAATACATCAAAAAGGGGAATCTCAGCATTTTCTTTCCGCCGATGCTTCTGGTGGGTTTGATGTGCGCCCTTGTCTTGCTGCAGCCGGATTTAGGTTCCTGCGCTTTCTTGTGTCTCGCGGCCGCTATTTTGGTTTTTATGGCGGGGATCCGTATGCGCTATGTGATCGTAACGTTGACGGCATTTTTACCTTTCTTTTATTTTTTAATCATCCGCGTACCGTACCGGCTGAGCCGAGTGACGGCTTATCTCAATCCGTGGCAGGATCCTCAGGGCAGCGGATTTCAAATGATTCAATCGTTGCTTGCGTTTGGTTTGGGTGGTTTGGGCGGGGTGGGGCTCGGTCAAAGCACACAAAAACTGTTTTATTTGCCTTCGAGCTACAATGACTTTATTTTTTCCGTGATCGGAGAAGAGTTGGGTTTGATGGGCGCCATGTTTGTTATTTTTCTGTATGCGGTCATATTTCTTTGCGGCATTCAAATGGCGGATAAGTCCAATCAGGATTTTGAACGGCTGCTGATCGTATCGCTGACGCTCTTGATTGTCTTTCAAGCCCTCGTCAATATGATGGTGGCCACGGGCCTGATTCCTACCAAGGGATTGCCGCTGCCCTTCATCAGTTACGGAGGGACTTCGATGGTCATCAACATGATGAGCATCGGTATTTTGCTCGGAGTCGACCGCCATGCACGCGGTCGGCGCTAGTCGGCCGGTTTGCCGGGATTCAACCCTCGTGATTCATGCCAATTTCTAAACGTATCCTTATTCTTGCCGGTCCTTCCGGAGGCCATTTATTTCCGGCGTATGCCTTTGCCGAGTCCTTAAGACAGCGATTGCCGGAGTCCGCGCTGCAACTTGTCACAGGCCAGAGGGCGCAGCCGTTGGTATCGCGTTGGAACGGCCGTCTCTTTGAAAAAATTCATTATTTGCATGACTTTCCGTATCCGCGCGGATTTTCTTTTAAGACGTTTCAATTTTTGATAGAATTGACGCGAGGTTTCATCCAGTCCAGCCGTTTTTTGTCATCCTTTCAACCCGAACTCTGCGTCGGATTCGGAAGTTACATTGCCTATCCCGGTTTGGTGCTCAGCGCTTGGAAAAAGATTCCCGTTTTGCTGCATGAGCAAAATCTGCTTCCGGGGCAGGCGACCGACCGCCTTATCCCGCATGCGAATCATATCGCTGTCAGCTTTGAGGAGACCTACCGAACACTAAAGCCCGGCTTACGCAGCGTGACGGGACTTCCCATCCGCAGCGCTTTGCGTCAAGCGGCGCAGACGGCCCGCGCCTCTGAAGACGGACGTTTTCGCGTGCTTGTGGTGGGAGGTTCGCAGGGTGCGCACCGTCTGAATCAAATCGTTTTGGATGGTTTTTCACGGTTGGACGGTGAGGAAAAAACAAAATATGCCGTTATTCATATCACGGGAAAGCAGGATTTTGACCGGGTCAAGGAGACCTATGCTTCCATGGAAATAGCTCATCAGGTTTTTCCATTCGTGGAGAACATGCAAGATATTTACAGCCGGGCCGATATGGCCGTCACGCGCAGCGGCGCCAACACCCTTTTCGAACTCGCCCTTTTTCGTTTACCCGCGATTGTTATTCCTTATCCCTATGCCGGCGGTCATCAATCTGAAAATGCGAAAAGCTTCGCGGCCTCAGGCGCCATTATTTTTCGGGATGAGGAAAGCGTGTCAGCGGATTGGCTGATGGAATCGATACGTGGTTTGCGAAAGGATAAAGCGCGAAGAGACGCCATGTCGCAGGCGATCGCGGGCCGTCATAGACCCGATGCCGCTGATCGGTTGGCGAATTTAGCTCAATCATTTTTATGTCCCAAGCCATGAATGGTTCGGCGGATCTTATTTTGAAATTGGCCCGGCACGCCTATTTTATTGGGATAGGCGGTGTGGGGATGAGCGCCCTCGCACGCGTGATGAAGTTTCTGGGGTGGAAGGTCTCGGGTTCGGATGTCAAGGCGAATGCCATCACGCACGCTCTGGTTCAGGAAGGTATCCCCGTGCATCTGGGTCAAAACGCGCTCCATTTCGAGGATGCGGATTTAGCGGTCTATTCTACCGCCATCGATGCTTCGCATCTCGAACTGAAAGCCGCCCGCGAAAGTAAAATGCCCGTGCTCCACCGTGCCCAAGTGTTAGCGACGCTTTTTAACCAAGCCAAAACATCGGTGGCCGTGACGGGAACACATGGTAAAACAACCACTTCGTCCATGATCGCATACGTCCTTTCCCGATGCGGCAAGAAACCCATGTGCCTGGTGGGCGGTGACTTGCTGAATTTCGGCACAAATGCCCTTTTCGGAGACGCCAACCTGTGGGTTTCGGAAGTGGATGAAAGCGACAAATCGCACGAACTTTATTCTCCGAGCTATACAGTATTGACCAACTTGGAAGATGACCATCCCGAGCATTACCGCGATTTGAAAGAAGTGGAGCAATCTTTTGAGCGTTTTCTGGCCAGACCCTGCAATCCGGGCGTCGTCATTTATTCAAAGGAAGATCCGATCTTGGGCCGACTGTTGAATCAAATCGACAGGCCGAAAATCAGATTTGGTTTCGCCCCGGACGCGGATTTTTCAGCGCAAAATGTTCAGCTGAACGGCATGGGTTCAGAGTTTGATTTTTTCGAGACCGCTTTTTTTTCAACGCGCGTTCATTTGTCCGTCCCGGGTCTGCATAATGTTCTCAATGCCGCGGCGGCGATGACGCTGTTGATTCAGCTGGGGCTGGATCCGGATGAAATCGCGTCAGCCTTGACGACTTTTCAGGGTGCGCGCCGGCGGCTTGAAAAAAAATGGCAGAGCGGCGACTTGCTCGTGATTGATGATTACGCGCATCACCCAACCGAAGTGCAGGCCTCCATCCGAGCGCTGCGACAACTGGGCCATCGTCTGACGGTGATTTTTCAACCGCATCGCTTTTCGCGCACGCGCCGTTTTTTTAAGGAATTCGGCACTGTTTTTGATGACGTGGATGACCTGATTTTAACCGATGTCTATGGAGCGGGAGAGCCCAATCCCGACAAGGTAGACATTCAATGGATTTACCGCCAATTGATGGATCGCAAGCACCCTTCGGTGAAAGTCGTGGCCAAGGAGGCCATTACTTCGGAATTGTTATCGCGGCACAGATTAACGGGTACGGTGGCTTTTCTGGGCGCGGGGGATATCGGAGACATAGCCAATGAATTCACCAATCAACTTAAAAATTTCGCTACGGCGTAACGTCCGTTTATCCCAGTACTGCACCATGCAGGTGGGTGGAACGGCTGATTATTTCGCCGAGCCTTCCTGTGAAGAAGAGTTGATGGACGCGCTGGAATTCGCGCATCATGAAAAATTGGCTTTCATGATTCTGGGCAAAGGTTCCAATGTAATTTTTCCGGATGAAGGTTATCGCGGTCTCGTAATCAGTTTTCTAAGATTTGATGACGATCGCATTACCGTCGATGAACAAGCGGCTATGGTCAAGGCATCGGGTGGAGTTCATCTCTACCGCTTGGCAACCGTATGCCGCGATGCGGGGCTGGGCGGCGCGGAATTTTTAGCCAGCATCCCCGGGACCGTGGGCGGTGCCGTCATGATGAATGCCGGCTTCAGCCGTTTCCCGGGACAAAAAAATGAAATCGGCGACTTAATTCAATCTATTACGGTCTTGGACCGGGAAGGAAAGAAAAAAAAGGTACAGAAGCGGGAATTAAAATTTTCATATCGCGAATCTCATTTAGAGGGCCATATTGTGCTGGAGGCAGAACTCACCCTATGGCGCAGAAAACCCGCAGAAATTGAAAAAGAGATCCGCGCTTGTTTTGAATATCGTAATCGCGAACAGGACTTGCGTCATCCCAGTTCCGGTTCCGTCTTTAAGAATCCGCCTTCACCTCGGCCTTCGGCGGGAAGGTTGATCGACGAGGCGGGTCTAAAGGGAACGCGTATAGGGGGAGCGATGGTTTCCCTTAAGCATGGTAATTATTTTATCAACGCAGGGCAGGCTAAGAGCTCTGACCTCATCGCTTTGATCGAGAAAGTACGACAGACCGTTTTCGATGCCACACACATTTTGCTCGAACCCGAAGTTCGCATCATCCGAAACACCTAAAGTCGGCGTTTTTATGGGCGGCCGTTCGTCCGAAAGAGCGGTGTCTCTGCGCTCGGGACGCGCCGTCAACGAGGCTCTCAATTCTGCCGGTTACAAGACGGTTCTGATCGATCCCAGAAACCTTCGTATGGCTGAGAAAAAAATCAGACGAATTGACGTGGCTTTCTTGGCGCTTCATGGTCACGGAGGCGAGGATGGTACAATTCAGCGGTGGCTCTCAAAAAAAGGCATTCCTTTTGTCGGGTCGGACGCTCTGTCAAGTCTACGCGCCTTTGACAAGGTAAAATCCAAAAAGATATTCAGAAAGCAACGCATTCCAACGGCACCCTTCACGGTCCTCACTTCCGCGAATTGGAAAAGGAGACTCGCTCACTTCCGACCACCTTGCTTTGCGAAACCCGCTTGCGACGGATCGAGTGTCGGCGTGTTTTGTATTGAAGATTTTTCGAAAAAAGCCGTAACATTAATCAAGCAGGGCATTAAGAAGCATGGTCGCTTGCTAATTGAGCGAAAAATCACGGGAAGGGAATTGACGGTCGGAATTTTGGGTGAATCCGCCTTACCGGTGATAGAGCTGGTGCCGAAAAGGTCTTTTTATGATTACCGGGCGAAATATACGAAAGGCATGACCGAATATCTGGTTCCGGCGCCGGTTTCCAAGAAATTAAGCGCCCGTTTACAGCAGCTAGCCATGCGGGTTCATCGCGGTTTGGGGCTGCGAGATTTGTCGAGAGTGGACATTATGGTGGATCGGCGTGGGCGACCCTATGTCTTGGAAGCAAATTCGCTCCCCGGTATGACGAACCTCAGTTTGATTCCTAAAGCGGCGCGCGCGGCCGGCATTTCCTTTGAAGATGTGTGTCAGAATCTTGTCACGTGGGCGTTGCAAAGGTCTGGACGGATAAAAAATGGCAAAGAAGAGAAGAAAAAAATCCGGTAGAGGAAAAGTTTTACGCGGAATGGGAAGTTTGATCGGAAGCGGCCTGCGCTTTGTCTGGCGCATGCTGCCGCTGGTTATCTATATCGGAGCGGGTGCCGGTATTTTCTTGGGTGTAAAGAGTGCTTTATATGCTGATGGCGCGCTGGTCGTTGACCGCATCTTGATCCAACCCTCTGACGCGTTGACCCCGGAAGAAACGCAGTCGATTGAGACGCGTTGGCTCGGGAGCAACATCCTTGCCGTAGACTTGAAGAAAATCGCAGCTCAGCTTGAATCGGACCCCGACGTTCAGCAGGCGCTCGTGTTCAGACATTTGCCCTCGCAACTCAAGATTGAAATCAAAAAGAGAGATCCCATCGCCTTCATTCAATTTGCTTCCAAAGGTGTTTACGGTTTAATTTCCGAAGACGGAATGATTTTGGATACGGCGCAAACATCGAATGCTTCCTTAGTCACCATCGAAGCCTATGGCCTAAATGAAAAAGAACCCCGGCGGGGAAGAATGTTTGAGCATGCCGGTTTTCATGAAGCCATCTCTTTTTTAAAGGCTTTTTGGAGCCACCCCTTGGCGCGTCGTGAAACGATCACCAGAATCGCCCTTGATCATTTGGGCAATGTCACCATCACGCTCGGAAGTCAGCCGAAAGTCAGACTGGGCCGGTATCCCATCGAACGATTTCCGGCTTTATCGAAAATTTTACCGATCTTGGAATCGCCTGAACGCACGCAGATTGATTACATCGATTTGCAATTTGACGATGTGATCGTAAAGCGTAAGGACAAAAAATGAAGAACGGCGCTATGACAGATACCGAAATTGTCATTTATGTGGGGACCCGTAAGCTGGCGGCATTAACCGGTCACACGCGGGAAGGGGACCCGCATGTGACCGGTTACGTCACACAAAACAATCCCGAGGGATTTCGGAACGGATTGGTCAGTAATTTGGAGCGGGCCGCCTGTGCGCTCGAGTCTCTTCTGGAGGCTCTTCGATTAAAGCTTGGAAATGGTTCGGAGGAATATGTTCTCGAAGGCAATGTTTCCGTCGTATTGGGCAATTCCCGCTTAAAAACCTATTCCTATTCCAGCTCCAAGTATTTTCAAAATTTACGGCGAACCGTTTCATCCAATGATATCCGAGCCGTCATCGATCAAACGCGCAGCGTCGCGACGCTGCCGCTCTCAGAAGTTATCCTGCAGTCTATGCCGGTTTCCTTTGTGGTGAATGACCTGAATGATGTTTCCAATCCCATCGGACTTGAAGCGCAGCGGTTGGGCGTCACGATGCAGATGTTCACGATGGATTTTCAGGAATTCAAAAATATTTCCAAGGCCTTTCACGCGGCCGACATTGATGTCCAAGGCTATTTTCCGAAAATGCTGCCCGTTTCAGAAGCGGTCTTGACTCAAGAAGAGAAAGAAGAGGGCGCTTTGCTGGTGGACATTGCGGCGGATTCAACTTTTCTTTCCTTGTGGAGGCGCGGAGAAATGGTGAATACGCGCGTGTTGGATGGGGGCGGTTTTCAACTGACAGAATCTCTCATGCGCAAGTGGCAGCTGGATGCGCAGGAGGCCGATAAGATAAAAGAGCAGTACGGCGCGCTCGACCAGAGTCTGCAATTCGGAGATGAACTCATTCCTATCAGCACCGTCAATGGCAAAAAAACTCAGCCCATCAGCCGCAAGGATTTTCATGAGGCCTTTTTGGAGGAGGTGCATCAATGGCTTCAGCCCATCCTGTCACAAACCGAGGTCTTTTTAAACGAGGAACGTGTATTACGTCCGCGTTACATTTTTACAGGCGGAGCCATCAGTCTGGATGGATTTCTCGAATTCGTGAAGGCGCGTTTTGATTTGGAGGGGCGGATTGGCCGAGCGAGAAGTATGGACGCGCCGAATGAACTGCTCGTAAATCCTTCTTATACCGCCTCTCTGGGAATGTACAGTTGGCTCGCTGCAACGGCACGTCAGAACGCAAGCCTTTATGAACCGCGCGGAGTGATGGAGAGGTCCGTCGCCGTGGCAAGAGACTGGCTGGCCACTTATTTCTAGCCTACCTTTTTTCGACTAAAAGCGAAGACTCAAACACACCCTGACCGTCCAAT
>JBFHCO010000076.1:0-8874 GCA_041585205.1 Candidatus Omnitrophota bacterium
GATACGGTTCGTTCCACAAGGATTTTGCGAACCGGCTTGCCTTCGGGGCCCGTTTGAGGCGTCACAAGCGGCTTGTCTAAGATTTTCTTCGCCGCATCGCGCGCTTCGTCCGCGGTTTTCACGATTTTAATGCCCCCGCCCTTACCGCGCCCGCCGGCATGCACCTGCGCTTTGACGGCCATGCTGAAATCCGGTGATTCCAATTCCTTCGCGATATGAAATACTTCGTCGGCTGATTCAGCCACGCGCCCGCTGTAAGTCGGAATGCCGTACCGCTTAAATATTTCTTTGGCCTGATATTCGTGAATATTCAATTATTTTCTTTTTCCCATCTCGATATAATGCTGATCCATAAGTCCGATGTAATTGGCCTTCGGACGAATCAAACGGTTGTCGGCTTGCTGTTCCATCACCTGCGCCGTCCAGCCGGCAACACGGCTGGCCGCAAAAACGGTCGTAAAAAAATCGACCGGAAAACCCAGGATGTAAAGCACGGAGGCCGAGAAGAAATCCACATTGCAGGGAATTTGCTTATCCTCCCACATCACCTTTTCAATACGGTTTGAAATTTCGATCCACTTGCCCTGCCCGGTGCGCTGGCACAGTTTGTCGGCAATGCCACGGAACGCCTTCGAGCGCGGATCTTCTTTTTTGTAAACACGGTGCCCGAAACCCATGACTTTTTTCTTTTGAGCCAATAAATTGCGGACGTAGTCTTCCGCCTTTTCAGGTTCGCCGATTTCAAGAATCATTTCCATGGCGCGTTGATTCGCTGACCCATGCAAATCGCCTTTCAAGGTACCGACAGCGGACGTGATGGCGGAATAAAGGTCAGATTGCGTGGAGGAAGTCACGCGCGCAGAAAAAGTGGAGGCGTTCAGGCCGTGATCGGCCAATAGAATCAAATAGGCATCGAGCGCCTTTTCCATTTCGGGGGCCGGCGCCTTCCCGTGCATCATGTAAAGAAAATTAGCCGCATGGGATAATTCGGCTTTTGGCGCGATCGGATCCTTGCCCTCCCGGTAACGGTAAAAGGCCGCGATTAATGTCGGAAAGGATGCGGTGAGGCGCATGGCCTTGCGCCGTGTCTGTTCCGGGTTCACCTGATCCGCTTTAGAATCGAAAAGACCGAGTGCCGAAACCAGCGTTCTTAAAACACCCATCGGATGGGCGGCTTCCGGCAAATCTTTGATAAGCCGTATGATTTCCGAAGGCACCTCCCGTCCTGCGATCAATTCTTTTTTAAAGGCTTCCAACTCAGCCGCTTTGGGTAATGCGCCCGCCCAAAGCAAATAAACCGATTCTTCGTAATTGGAATGTTCCACCAGCTCATGCACCGGGATGCCGCGATAATAGAGCTGGCTGTTTTCCCCGTCCACCAAACTGAGCTTGGTTTCGGCGGCAACAACCCCTTCCAGCCCCTTGGAATAAACAGGCGCGGCGCTTGACTGAGGAGTGGTTGGTTCCGTTTTTTTCGACATAGTCTTTTATTTTATCCTAAAAAATCAGAACCTCAAAATGGTAATCTCGGCCGGGAAGTCAGGCGGGAATACATACGTTCCTGATGGTCCTTGGCATAACGAACATACCGCAGGGCCCAGGCTTTTAATCCCTGTATTTCCTTTTTTGTGAGAAATCGAACCCGTTTGGCCGGCCGCCCGAAATATAGGCTGCCGGGCTTCAGTTTTTGGCCTTGCGTCACGAGACTGCCCGCTCCGAGAATCGTGCCTTCCCCCACCACCGCGCCATCCAGCAGGATGGAGCCGATCCCGATCAGCGACTGATCCTTGACCGTGCAGGCATGAATGGTTGCCTTGTGTCCGACGGTCACATAATCGCCGACACGGCAGCCGCGGTCCGTTTCCACATGCAGAAGACTTAAATCTTGAATGTTGCTTGCGCGGCCGACCACGATCTTGTGAATGTCGCCTCTTAAAACACAAAGCGGCCAAATACTGGAATCATCGCCGATTTTGACTTGTCCGATCACTTGCGCGGAAGGATCGATGTAAACCCGCTTTCCGATCTGAGGAGCGAAAATCTTTTTTGCCACTATTTTTTCAAAAATCCGAAAAGGGTTTGTGTGATTTGGCGGTTGATTTCCGCGATGGATTTCACAAGCGGGATTTCTTTGGGACAGGCCTTGACGCAATTCTGGGCATTGCCGCAATCTTCAATCCCGCCCGCGCCCATGAGCGAATGCAGCCGTTCTCCTTGGGTGTTATGGCCGAGCGGATGCGCATTGAAGAGTTTCGCTTGGCTGATCGCCATGGCGCCCACAAAATCGGAACGGTCATTCACTTGCGGGCAGACTTCCAAGCAGCAGCCGCAGCTGAAGCAACGTGACAGCGCGTAGTTTTCCTGCTGTTCTTCCGGCGTGATGCGCGGTCCTGGGCCGAGGGCATGCGTCCCGTCAAGTTGCACCCATGCGCGCACGCGCTTCAAACTTTCGAAAAGCCGCGAACGGTCGACGATTAAATCCCGGCGGAGGGGAAACTTGGTCATCGGTTCAATCGTAATGGGCTGCTTGAGCTGATCCACCAACGCACTGCAGGCCTGCCGCACCTTGCCGTTAATCACCATCGTGCAAATACCGCACACTTCTTCAAGGCAGCTTGATTCCCAGGCAACCGGTGTCGTCTTACGGCCGTCAAAGGTGCGCGGATTTTTTTGAATTTCCTGCAGGCACACAATAATATTTAAATACGGCCGGTACGGGATGTGAAATTCCTCCCAGTGCGGCTTCACATCCGGGCTTTCACGCCGTTTGATGCGTATCACAACTTTCTTATCGGAATTTCCGGCCACTAATATTTCCTTTCGCGCGGCTTCGTTAATGATATATCGACCTTTTCGTAGGAAAGTTCCGGCCCTTGTGATGTGAATTTAGCGATGGTGGTTTTAAGCCAATGGGCATCATCCCGATTCGGAAATTCGGGCTTGAAATGGGCGCCGCGGCTTTCATCGCGACGGAGGGCGCCCACGGTGATAACCCGCGCAAGGTCCAACATACGGCTGAGCTGCCTCGTAAAAAGCAGCGCCTGATTGGCCCACTTGCTGACGTCATTAATATTCACATCCTGCGCGCGTTTTTGAAGACTCTGCAATTTTTGGTCTGTCTTTTCAAGATCCTTATTGATGCGCACGACCGTCACATGATCCGTCATAACCTTAGCCATTTCTTCCCATAAGGTGTAAGGATTTTCCTTCCCATGCGAACGCAGGATTTGATCGATTTCGGCTTCTTCTTTTTTGACCTGCTGATCAAACCATTTGGTGCCGGCAGCATCAGCATGCGTCTGAAGGCCGCCGGCATACTCCTGCGCGCGTTCAGCTGCGACAATACCGCCCTGAAGACACGAGAGCAAGGAATTGGCACCCAAGCGATTGGCACCGTGATACTGGTAATCACATTCCCCGGCCGCCAAAATGCCGGGGACATTGGTCATGTGCCGGTCGTCGATATAAATCCCGCCCATCGAATAATGCACCGACGGAAACACGCGCATCGGCACCTTACTCGGGTCTTCGGCCATGAATTTCTCGTAAATTTCAAGAATCCCGGCCAACTTTTGCGCCAGCACGTTCTTGTCGATATGCGAAATATCCAAATAAACCACATCCTGACCGTCGATTCCCAGTTTCATTTCGCGGCAAACCTTAAAAATCGCGCGTGAAGCGATGTCGCGCGGCACGAGATTGCCGTACTTGGGATACCATTCTTCCAGAAAATACCAGCGCTGGCCGTTTTTGTAAGTCCACACGCGGCCGCCCTCACCGCGCACCGCTTCTGAAATCAGACGGTTTTTGTCTTCGCCGGCGATCGCCGTCGGATGCACCTGAATGAATTCACCGTTGGCATACCAAACGCCTTGGCGGTAAAGTGCGGCGGCCGCGGCGCCCGTACAAATCATGGAATTAGTGGAGCGCCCGTACACCATGCCCGGACCGCCCGTACAGACAATCGCGGCATCGGCGCGGAAGGTGCGGATTTCAAACGTGGTCACATTCATGGCCACCAGGCCGCGCGAGACGCCGCCATCATCCAACACGGCGGATAGAAATTCCCACCCCTCGTAGCGCGTGACAAGACCCTCGGTCTCAAAACGGCGCACTTGCTCATCGAGGGCGTAAATCATCTGTTGACCCGTGGTGGATCCGGCAAAGGCCGTGCGGTGAAAACGCGTACCGCCAAAACGCCTGAAATCGATCAGCCCTTCGGCCGTGCGGTTAAACTGCACGCCCATGCGGTCGAGCATGTAAACGAAATTCGGCGCGTTCTCGCACATTTTCAAAACCATGGGCTGATTGGCGAGAAAGTCGCCGCCGAAAATGGTTTCTTCAAAATGGATTTGCGGGGAATCGCCTTCGCCTTTGGTGTTGACCGAGGCATTGATCCCGCCTTGCGCGCATACCGAATGCGAACGCCGGCACGGCACGATGGAGAGCAAATCGACATGGAAACCGGCTTCCGCCAGCTTGATTGTGGCCATCAAACCCGCCAGACCGCCTCCGACAACCACCATGTTGGATTTGCCGTTCGTCGACATGTGTTTCCTTTATTTAATCAAATGGACCAAAGAGTTAACCCCGACCACAAAGAGCGAAAGCCCGATCATGGCGCACAAAACACCTGAAACGGCTTGGGCCTTTTTGCCGATCGTGATGCCCCAGCTGATCAAAAAACCCCAAATTCCGTTTCCGAAATGAAACATGGCCGCCGCCATGCCGATGATGTAAAACCAAAAAATACGCGGATCGCTCATCAAGAATTCCATGCGCGCGTAACTGACTTCGGTTCCGTACAGAAGATTAACGAAACGCGTGTGGTAGGCATGGTAGAGAATATAAACAAAGGTTATGGTTCCCGTCCAACGCTGCAAGGAATACAAGATATTGGCCGGGTACGGATACCATTTTAAATTGTTTTTACCCGTGAACATGACGTAAAAGCCGTACAGGGCATGATAAAGAATCGGCAAGTAAATAAAAAAAACTTCGATCCATATGACATAAGGAAGATTGCTCAGAAAATGAATTTGATTGTTATAGGCCTCCGGGCCGCGAATGATGAAGGAGTTTGAAAACATGTGCTCCAACAAAAAGGCGCCGATCGGAAAGACGCCGGTTAAGGAATGCAGGCGTCTCAGCCAAAAGTGAGGTGAAATTTTGATTTCTTGAGCCGTGGTTTGCGTCATGGATGTGGTGTCAGGACCGTTCCTTCAAAAGTTGTCTTAAAACGTATTGCAAAATGCCGCCGTGTGAATAATAGGAAAGTTCCACGGGGGTGTCAATGCGCGAAACCGCCTGAAACACTTTCTTACCCGCCCGGCAGGTCAAGACTTTGCCCGGCTTTAAATCAGTAGCAATGCCTTCAATCGTGTAAATCTCTTCGCCGGTCAGCCCCAGACTTTGACGGTTCTCCCCCGCCTTAAATTGCAGAGGCATAATCCCCATACCGATCAAATTGCTGCGGTGAATGCGCTCAAAACTTTCGGCGATCACGGCGCGAATTCCTAAAAGCGCCGGGCCTTTGGCCGCCCAGTCCCGCGAAGAACCGGCGCCGTATTCTTTGCCCGCCAAGACAATCAAAGGTGTTTTCTCTTGGCGGTATTTTTCAGAGGCTTCAAAAATCGTCATCTTCGCGCCGTCCGGCAAATGGCGCGTCCAGCCTCCTTCCGTACCGGGTGCCAGTAAATTGCGCAGCCGAATGTTTCCAAAGGTGCCGCGAATCATGACTTCATGATTACCGCGCCGCGCGCCGTATGAATTGAAATCCTCGAATTTTACGCCGTGCTCGATCAGATATTTTCCGGCGGGACTGTCTTTCGGAATCGAGCCGGCCGGGGAAATATGATCCGTCGTCACCGAATCGCCCACCATGACGAGACAGCGTGCTGCCTGAATATTTTCCAAAGCCGCCGGCTGATCCGGCATGCCTTCAAAATAAGGCGGATGTTTAACGTACGTTGACTTGCCTTCCCAGCGAAAGGTGTCGCCGGCGGGAACTGCGAGTGTTTTCCATTCGTCTTCGCCTTCGAAGACATTGGCATATTGTTTTTTGAACATGTCGGCCTGCACCGATTTCAGGACGGCTTGAATTTCCTGATTGCTCGGCCAAATGTCGCGAAAGAACACGTCTTTACCCGCACGATCCTTACCGAGCGGTGTTTTGTTGAAATCCACGTCCATGCTGCCGGCCAAGGCGTAAGCCACGACCAAAGGCGGCGAGGCCAAATAATTGGCGCGCACATGCGGATTGATGCGGCCTTCGAAATTGCGATTGCCCGAAAGCACCGAAACCGCGACGAGGTCTTTTTGCTTGATCGCTTCCGCGATCGGATCGGGCAGCGGACCCGAATTGCCGATGCAAGTCGTACAGCCGTAACCCACCAGATGAAAATTGAGTTTCTCCAAGTATTCCAGCAATCCGCTGATTTTAAGGTAATCCATCACCACTTTAGATCCCGGCGCAAGACTCGTTTTCACCCATGGCTTCACATCCAGTCCGCGCTCCACCGCCTTTTTGGCCAGAAGCCCGGCGCCCAGCATCACGGCCGGATTGGAAGTATTCGTGCAGCTTGTAATCGCCGCGATCACCACCGTACCGTGGCGGATTTCAAAACGCGTGCCGTTTGTTTTGACTTCAGCCTTGGCCGAAAGCGGACCCAGATGGTCACCGTGCTTGATTTCATCATCCGGATCTTCGGTGCTGCCGCCCTCCCCCAGCCAGTTTTGTATGCGCTTGGAATCCAAGTCATTCAATTCGCCTTTCATCATGTCCATTAGCGCTTTCCTGAATGAAGGTTTGGCTTCTTTTAAAGACACGCGATCCTGCGGCCGCTTCGGGCCGGCCAGGCTCGCTTCGACGGTGCCAAGATCGAGCTCCAGTATGTCCGAATATTCGGGATCCGGCGAGTCCGAGCTGCGGAAAAGCCCCAGCTCCTTTAAATAAGCTTCGGTCAGCGCGATTTTTTCATCCGAACGTCCCGTCAGGCGCATGTATTTCACGGTTTCCTGATCCACCGGGAAAAAACCGACCGTCGCGCCGTATTCGGGCGCCATGTTGCCGATCGTGGCGCGGTCGGCGATATTTAAATGATCAAGGCCTTTGCCGAAAAATTCGACGAATTTTCCGACGACGCCTTTTTTCCGCAGCATTTGCGTGACGGTCAAAACCAAATCGGTGGCCGTGACCCCTTCGGACAGGCGGCCGGTCAGTTTGAAACCGATCACTTCGGGAACCAGCATCGAGATCGGCTGGCCCAGCATGGCCGCCTCAGCTTCGATGCCGCCGACACCCCAACCCAAAACGCCGAGGCCGTTGATCATCGTGGTATGGGAATCCGTGCCGACCAACGTGTCCGGATACGCCGTCCTATTTCCGTCCGCTTCCCTTTCAAAAACCACGGGCGACAAATATTCCAGATTCACCTGATGCACGATCCCTGTTCCGGGCGGTACGACGCGGAAATTATTGAAAGCCTGCTGACCCCAGCGCAGAAACTGGTAACGCTCCTTGTTGCGCTCGAATTCCTTCGCGACGTTTTGACGGAAGGCCTGAGGCGTACCGTACGCATCGACCTGCACCGAATGGTCGATGACAAGATCTACCGGCTGCAGCGGATTGATTTTTCTGGCGTTGCCTTTCATGCGCGTCATGGCGTCGCGCATCGCGGCTAAATCGACGATTGCGGGGACGCCGGTGAAATCCTGCAGCACGACACGTGCCGGCGTGAAGGCGATTTCTTGGTCGGATTTTTTCCGGGGATCCCATTGCAGCAGATTTTCGACGTCTTCTCGCCGGACACCTTTGCCGTCTTCATTGCGCAGCAGATTCTCGAGCAGGATCCGGATGGAAAACGGCAGACGTTCGATCTTGGGGAATTTTCTTAAACTGAAAATCGTGTAGGTTTTGCCGGAGACTTTGAGATTTGTTTTTGATTTGAAACTGTCATTCATGGAGGAACCGGGGTTCGGTTAAAGACTGAGTTTGGCGCAGTTTTCGCGCACGTGGTCAGCGGAGGCCTTCAAGGCCTCCTGTTCTGCTTGTGTGAGCTTGAGTTCGACCACTTCGGTCACACCTTTGCGACCGAGTTTGGCGGGGACACCGCAATACACATCTTTCAGGCCATATTGGCCCGTTAAATAAACGCAGGACGGAATGACTTCATTTTTATCTTCCAGGATGGAGCGCACCATGCGCGTCACGGAAGACGCCGGGGCGTAAAAGGCGCTGCCGGTTTTAAGGTACTTGACGATTTCAGCGCCGCCGTCGCGCGTGCGCTGATTGATGGCTTCGAGTTTGTCTTTTTGGATGAGTTTCGTGACCGGTTCGCCTTTGACTTTCGTCAAGGCCGGCACCGGCACCATTTGATCACCGTGCCCGCCCAAAACCATGGCCTCGACATCGGAAGGGGCGCATTTGAGTTCTTCTGCGATAAAATAGGCCATGCGCGCGGAATCAAGCGCCCCCGCCATTCCGAAGACACGGTTCGAGTCGAAACCGGACTTTTTCCAAGCTAAATAGGCCATGACATCCAAGGGATTCGTGACCACCAACAAAATAGCTTTGGGTGAATGTTTCACGCATTCCGTGACAATCCCCTCCACGATTTCGGCATTTTTCAAAAGCAAGTCATCCCGGCTCATGCCCGGCTTGCGTGCCAGGCCGGCCGTGATCACCACGATGTCTGAATTTTTCGTTTCGGCGTAATCGTTTGTGCCCGCAATGTGCGACCGGAAGCCTTCAATGGGGGCCGATTCCATCATGTCGAGGGCCTTGCCCTGCGGCAGGCCTTCGACCACGTCGATTAAGACGACATCGGCTATGTCTTTTTCAACGATTCTTTGGGCTGTGGTGGCGCCCACAAA
>JBFHCO010000077.1:0-8775 GCA_041585205.1 Candidatus Omnitrophota bacterium
CTTTCGGTGACCATACCGCTTTTTATTCGCGCGCGAAGGAATTTCCGGTCTTTCATGTTACGTGCATGACGCAGCGGAAAAATCCGGTGTATGTCACAACCGTCGTCGGGAAACCGCCCATGGAAGATTGCTACATGGGAAAAGCGATCGAACGCATTTTTCTGCCCCTGATCAGAAAGCAGCTGCCTGAAATCGTGGATATGCATTTACCCTGGGAAGGCTGTTTTCATAATTTGATGGTGGTGTCCATCCGCAAAACCTATCCCGGCCAGGCGCAAAAGGTCATGCATGCCATCTGGGGCCTTGGCCAAATGATGTTTTCCAAGTGCATCATTGTTTTGGATCAAGATGCCAATATCCAGGATTTGAAGGAAGTGGCGTGGCGCACATTGAACAATGTGGATCCCAAGCGAGATATCGTTTTTACGGAAGGTCCTGTGGATGAATTGGATCATGCTGCAAATGAAGATTGTTTCGGTTCCAAGATGGGAATTGACGCCACGCGCAAGAATCGCGAAGAGGGGATGCGGCGCGATTGGCCTGAAGATATGGTCATGACTCCGGCTATCAAGGAGCGTGTGACGGAGCGTTGGCAGGAATATGGATTGGATTAAAAAAACAGCGGCCAAATCGGCCATTTTTTTGGAAATGATCAAATTCCAGCATTCGCTGTTTGCCTTACCATTTGCTTACATCGGTTTATGGTTAGCCGAAAGCGGATGGCCGCGCCTTCACGTATTTGGTTGGGTCACGGTGGCCATGGTCAGCTTTCGCACGATGGCGATGGGATTGAACCGTTTGATCGATTGTCACATTGACCGGCTGAATCCCCGCACCGAAAAGCGTGCGCTGCCCGCGGGACTGTTGAAACCGGGTTTTGTTTGGGCAATCACACTCTTATCCTGGATCATTTTTGAAATCAGTGCGTATCGGTTAAACCCGCTGTGTTTTAAACTGTCGGCCATTCCTGTATTTTTGGCTTGGCTTTACCCCTGGACCAAAAGATTTACTTGGTTATCCCACGCGGTTTTGGGTATCATACTTGGAATTGCTCCTTACGGCGCCTGGATCGCGAGCCGGGGTGATTTTTCCTGGATTCCCGCTCTTTTGACGGCCGGCGTTACGGCCTGGGTCGCGGGATTCGACATCATATACGCCTTGCAAGATACGGATTTTGACAAAGGGCTTCGGCTTTATTCCATTCCGGCTAAATTCGGAACCGAAACGGCGCTTGGAATTACGCATATTTTGCATGGCGTGGCGGTTTTGGCTTGGGGAACAGCCGGTTTTTTGGCGGGTTTGGGCGCGGTTTATGCCATCGGCATCGTCTTGGTTGCGGTATTTTTGATCCGCGAAAATTACTTAGCGCGCAATTTCGGTTTGGCAAAGATCCAAGAAACTTTTTTTACCCTCAATATTGTGGTGAGCCTTTCTCTTTTTGTGGTGACGATACTGGAGTTTTCGTTTAAAGGAGTTTTCTCATGAATAAAGCCTGGATTGTCGGGATGACGGGCGCCAGCGGTGCCGTGTATACCGTGCGTCTTGTCCGGGCCCTTGTTGAGTCCGGCCGAAAAGTCGCGCTCGTGATTTCCGAAGCAGCTCGTCATGTTATACATGAAGAACTGGGCGTGACACCCAAGAGCTTATCTCGCATCGAAGATTTATCCGATATATTCGGCCCCGAAATTATTCGTCAGGTTGAAGCGTATTCCGTCAAAGATTTTACGGCTCCGATTGCCAGCGGATCTTATCCTGTGGCGGGCATGGTGATCGTTCCCTGTTCCATGGGTACGCTGGGCGCGGTCGCTGCCGGCATCAGCCAGAATTTGATTCACCGCGCCGCGGATTGCATCATCAAAGAGAACCGAAAGCTGATTCTCGTCCCGCGTGAAACGCCTTTTAATGCGATTCATCTGGAAAACATGCTGAAATTGGCCCGTTTAGGCGTGCGCATCGTACCGGCCATGCCCGGTTTTTACAGCGGCGCTCAATCTCTGGACGATCTCGTGGATTTTATGGTGGGGAAAATTCTGGATCAAATGGACGTGGAGCACGCACTCTATCCGCGTTGGACCGGACCCGCACCCAAAGATGCATTTTCTAAAAAGGCTGTTTCATCATGAAAACATCGATCAAAACCAAATTGCGCGTCGGAAAAATCGGTTATCACAATGTTCTTCCCTTCTTTTACAATCTCTTTCAGGCCGATGAGCCCGGCTTGCAGTGCATCGAAGCCTATCCGACCAAACTGAACGCCGGAATGCGGCAGGGTAAGATCGACATCGCTCCCATTTCTTCACTGGAGTATTTGAACCATCAAAAAGAGTATGTTTTGCTGCCGGATGTTGCGATCGGTGCGCGCGATTTTTCGGGCAGCGTCCTGCTTTTGTCGAAAGAAAAAATTGAAGGGCTGAATCATGAGAAAATCGCGGTGACCCACCAAAGCTTAAGCTCTGTGGCGCTGCTCCGCATTTTGCTTAAATTTAAATACAAATTTGAAAATACGTTTGAAACTTCCAAAGCCGGTCATGAAGAAATCATACGCAAATTCAAGGCCTCCTTGCTGATCGGCGATGACGCGCTTCTTTTTCATTCCAGGGAATTCTATTATAAATACGACTTAAGCGAGCTGTGGTGGGACTGGACCTCCAAACCCTTCTGCTTCGCGTTGTGGGCGGTACGAAAGACGTTCGCGCAAAAACATCCGGAAATCGTGACTTCTTTTTATCATCGCTTGAAAGCCAATCTGAACAAAAATCTTTCGGATATTGAATCATTGATCCGCGACGCGCTGCAGATGAGTTTTCTTGATACGGATTTCCCCAAAGTATTCGGATACCTTTTCAACCTGAGTTACGGGCTGGATGCAACCATGCTGGAAGGACTTGAACTTTTCTACCGTTTCGCCAACCGCTTACAAATCTCTCCGCGATACAAGAAAATCGAATTTTTTGACGTGAAGGGCCGCTCATCATGACGACATTGGCCGCCACCGTACAAGACCGGATCTTGGAAAAAAGACTGGATGGGAAGCGGCTGAACCTGGAAGAAGGCATTCTGCTTTATTCCTGCGACCTTTTGAAGCTAGGGCAAGCCGCGGATACGCTGGTCCGCAGACAGAATCCCGAAGGTATAGTGACTTTCATTATCGATCGCAACGTGAGCTATACCAACGCTTGTGTCGTCGATTGCGATTTTTGCGCGTTCTACCGCAGTCCGGGGCATGAAGAAGCCTACACTTTGTCGCATGAAGAGATATTCAAGAAAGTGGAAGAGCTGGTGAACCTGGGCGGCACGCAGGTTTTGATCCAAGGCGGTGTGAATCCCGAATTGCCGCTTGAATATTATCTCGATTTGATCCGCGCCATCCGCAGCAAGTTTCCGCAGGTGCATGTGCATTCCTTTTCGGTGGTTGAATTCGATATGATTTCAAAAAAATTCCGCCTGCCGCTGCCGGAGGTTTTCCGGCGCTTCAAGGAAGCCGGCCTCAATTCGCTTCCCGGAGGCGGCGCCGAAATCCTCGTGGAGCGCGTGCGTAAAATCATCAGTCCCAAAAAGGCAAGTTCTGACCGGTGGATTGAAGTCATGCGCACGGCGCATGAGACCGGCCTTAAATCGACCGCCACCATGGTGTTCGGGCATCATGAAACCATCGAAGAGCGTATCATGCATTTGATCAAAATCCGCGACTTGCAGGATCAGACTCACGGCTTCCGCGCCTTTATTCCCTGGACGCTGTCGCCGCACGGCACGCCGCGTATGAGCCATTTTCGTCCGGCGGGCGGGGAGGATTATCTGAAAACCGTCGCGATCTCAAGACTTATGCTGGATAATATCGAGCATGTGCAAAGCGGTTGGCTCACCGAAGGCCTGAAGCTCGGACAAATTGCGCTCGGTTTCGGCTGCGATGATATGGGCGGTACGTTGCTGGAGGATAAAGTCCTGGAACCCACCGGTATTGAAGTGCATACCCGCAGTGAAGATCTCATTCGTTTGGTACGCGAAGCCGGTTACACTCCCGCTCAGCGCGACACAAATTACAAAATCCTTCATGTCTTCAACTAGTCTTGCCTCGCCGGATAAGAAAGTTATCCGCCAATTGTTTGATTCTGTCGCGGATCGATATGATTTCATCAATTCATTTCTCAGTTTTCGTTTGGATGACCTTTGGAGAAAGCGGGCTGCGGCCTTGATTTTGGACGGTTCTGAAGAATCATTGCTTGATTTGGGTGTCGGAACGGGTAAATTTTTACGGTGTTTTTTGAAGAACCGATCCTGGAAGCATGTCGTCGGGCTTGATTTTTCCCAAGCCATGCTCAAAAAGGCGTTATGGGAAGGAAAGATGCCCGCACAATGGGTGAACGCGGACTTTCATGATCTGCCGTTTCAAAACCACGCCTTTGACCTGGTTGTCTCCAGTTTTACGCTGCGCAGCGTAAAAAATATGCCTCAATTTTTGAGCGAAGTGGCAAGAATTCTGACTGAGAACGGCAAAGCCGCCTTTTTATGTTTAACGCGCCCGCGTCGCGCCTTCTGGAAAGCGGTTTATTATCCCTATCTCAATTGGTATTTGCCCACGATCGGGAAAATGATTTCGGGTGATGACGTTGCCTATCAATTTCTGTCCCAATCCATCCAATCCTTTCAGGACCCCACGAAGACGGTCGCGATGATGCGTTCAGCGGGTTTCCAAACCATTCAATGCCGGTCTTTCACATTCGGCGCAGCCACGCTGTTTATCGGAAAAAAATGAATATCGAAGACAAGGTTAAGGAGTTGGGATACAGTTTGCCGCCTCCGCCGAAACCTGTCGGATCTTATCATCCCGTTGTTTATGGCGGGAAAGTCGCTTATTTAAGCGGCCAGATCGCCAAGCAAGCGGACGGAAAACTGATTACGGGTAAATTAGGAACGGAGTTAACTCTCGTCCAGGGGCAAGATGCGGCGCGCGCGGCTGCGCTCAACGTCCTCAGCATCATCCATCACTTGATTAAAACGGAACGCTTTGAAAGAATCCTTCGCATGGTCGGCTACGTGCAAACACAACCCGATTTTTCAGATATTCCTCAAGTGATGAATGCAGCGTCAGATTTACTCATATCCGTTTTGGGAGAAAAAGGCGTGCACGCCCGTTCCGCCGTGGGGATGAGCAGCCTGCCTTTGAATTCAGCGGTTGAGATCGAGGCAACAATCCTGATTCGATGAAGTCTTTTTTCAAATTTTTAATTGTATTCGGTTTGATCTTGATCGCCAGCGCGGTTCTCGCTCCGTTTCTCTATCAGCACTTGCCCTTCAAATTCGAGAAGATATTCAACCGCCTCGTGATGATATTTTCATTGGTCGCCGCGGTCGCATTTATTCGCATCCGGCGTGACATGTTTGAATTGTACCGCCCTTACTGGCAGCGGGAGGGAATCAAATATTTCTTCATAACTTTTATCGCGGCGGTTCTTGTCTTAAGCGTTTTGACGGTTGTCAAAATCGCTTTGGGATATGCCGGATGGGCGATCACGGAACAGTCATGGGGCGACTGGGCATATCATAGTGTCCGGATTTTTTTAACAGCCCTCTTGATCGGGGTGATCGAAGAGTTTTTCTTCCGCAATTTCGTTTTCCTGACGGTTTCGGAAAGATGGCGGTGGGGGATTATCTCCGGCGTATTGATCACAAGCGTTTTTTACTCACTGATTCATTTCATTGCCTTTGAAAAACCCCTCATCGGAGAGTCGCCCACCGTGTGGGACAGTTTCCGCTTGATGGCGATGCCGGTCACATTCATCACGAAAATACGCTTCTTTTGGCCGGACGCGGTGGGATTATTCCTGTTCGGCTTGATCTTGAATGATTTGGTGATACGCACGCGTTCCATTTATCCCTCCGTCGGATTGCATGCGGGATGCGTTTTTTTTGTCAAGATGGACGGATCTTTTGTCGATTTTTTTGATAATAATCTTCTTTTAATCGGCAGTAAAAAAATGTATGATGGGGGTCTTGGCTGGGTATTTTTGGTTTTAATGTGGATTTTAGTGAAAATAATCGTTAAAAGAAAATCCATGGCAGGCGGATATGACTCATTGGTTAAATAAAAAACAGCATTGTTTTTTTGTGCTCCTGATAAGCGTTTCCATTCTTGGTTTCTCCCCCTTTACCATCGCGCAAACCGAAGAAGGTGCATTGCCGGCTCCGAAAGGACTCCCGGCCGTTTATTATTTTCATCAACATTTATCCGATGCCGAGACTTTCATTTTATCCAAAGGGAAAAAGCCCGTCCGCGGTATTTGGCAACAGGACCGGTTTCATTTTCAGGGCTATGATCAGGAAACGCGCATCCGGACCGAAAATCACATCTATGCCGGGATGACCGAAGAAGGTATTTATTTTCATCCTTTAAAAAATGCGACTCGCCGCATCCGTTTTCCGCAAGTGCCGCCGGGCCGCTTTATGCTTCTCGAGTATGGGATCGATGATACGGGGGTGGATCGGGGCACCGATACATCCTCGGTTTATATGAGGATCTGGGTGGGAAAGCACCCCCTTGAGCGCATTTTGGTGTCGAATGAAAAAGGCTGGAAAAGGCAGAGAATCGACCTCGGAATCGTGTCTTTTTTAAAGCGGGATGTTCCTATCACCATTGAAGTTAACACGGATCATGATACCGGCCGCCGCCTCAGTTTCCGCGCCGAAATCCACCAATAAAGCGGCTCTTTTTTGCTTTTTTTGACAGGGGCGCTTCCCATCAGTTATATTTGTACTACTGGCAACGAGTTAAATTAACAGGTGAGGGGTTGGGAGAATGTCCCGAAAGAGCGGATGTAAAGTCTGGCTTTTTTTATATTTCCTAATACTGCCTTATTTACTTCTTACAGAAAGTTCCCACTTCAATCTATTTGCACAATCAGATTCCTCAAAAGAACCCGGATTCGGCCGCGATAAAATAACGATCTGTCATATTCCTCCCGGTAATCCGGAAAACGCGCACTCCATTACCATCTCGGTAGCCGCATTAGCGGCGCATCTTGCGCACGGAGATTCCGAAGGCGCTTGTTCGGGAGAGGAGTCTGATCTTAGCAAGGCCGTAACGCCAAAGCATCCTTCCACGCTCGCCCCGCATTTTCCGCCCGAAGATGAGGACCGTTATGGAGCCCTCGAACCCCCGAAGATTCGTTGCGGAAATTTCATCATCGAAACCGGCTTTGACGAAATACTTCTCATTGATAATGTCGAAATCTGTGATGACGGGAATACGTTAGACGGAGACGGATGCTCACGCTTTTGCAAACCGGAAGATTGCGGTGATAGGGAGTTGGATACGGGAGAAGAATGCGATGACGGCAATCTTGTTGATGGTGATGGATGCTCCGCCGAATGCAAAATCGAAGCCGCTTTAGCGGCCGGTATTTTCTGCGGTAATGGCATTATTGATTTCGGTGAAGATTGCGATGACGGCAATTTGGTCAGCGAGGACGGCTGCTCCGACCGGTGCCGGTTTGAACCTTATTGCGGCGACCGCAACGTCGATTATTATTTAGGGGAAGAGTGTGACGACGGAAATCAAAACAGCGGGGACGGCTGCGACCGGTTCTGCGAACGCGAGCCCATTTGCGGCGATGATGTGCTTGATCCCGGTGAAGAGTGCGATGATGGTAACCGCATCAACGGAGACGGCTGCTCATCGAATTGCAAATTGCAGCTTTGCGGCGATGGGCGGGTTGACCCGGGTGAACAATGTGACGACGGCAATAATATCGAGGGCGACGGCTGTTCCACGATCTGCCGCCGAGAAATTTGCGGCGACGGTATTCGCCAACCCAATTTGGGCGAGCAATGCGATGACGGCAATACGCGTGACGGGGACGGCTGTTCCTCGGTTTGCACGCGCGAGCAGCTTTGTCCGTCGGGTTATCAATGTTATCTGAGTGGGCAAGCGGAAGCCGGCATCGTGGGACCGGTCTGTTCGCAGACGAGCCAAACTTGCCCCGGCGGAACTGTGCTTGATTGTTCGGGGACATGTCTGACAAGAAATTGTCAAGGCAGTTGTTGCCGTTGCGTGGCGGTTGAATGTACCGAAGACGCGGATTGCGGAGGTGACATTTGCACGGGCTTATCCGTTTGCGACACGCAGACCAGACAATGTATTCCTGCCCAGCCCCTGAACTGTAACGATCAAGATCCCTGCACGACCGATACATGCGATCCGAACGCGGAAACTCCCGGTTGCGTCAATGAACCGATACCCGGTTGCGTAAGTTGCGATGACAATAGCGACTGTCCGACCAGTTCCTGCAATCCAGATACAGGTACCTGCTGCCCGTCGGGCGAAACCTATTGCCCGGATGCCTTTGAATGCCGCGCTCCTGAAGATTGCACGTGTGATGATGACAGCGACTGCCCGAACGGAACCTGCAATCCCAATACCGAAGTCTGTTGTCCGCTGAACGAACCTTTCTGCCCTGAAACAGGCCAATGTGAATTGCCGGAAGATTGTGACTGCGAAGATGACGGCGATTGTCCGGATGGCACGTGCAACACCGTGACGGGAAATTGTTGTCCGAATGATGAACCTTTCTGCCCTGAAACAGGCCAATGCGAATTGCCGGAAGATTGTGACTGCGAAGATGACGGCGATTGTCCGGGTGGTACCTGTGATCCCAATACCGGCGTCTGCTGTCCGAATGATGAACCTTTCTGCCCTGAAACAGGCCAATGTGAATTGCCGGAAGATTGTGACTGCGAAGATGACGGCGATTGTCCGGATGGAACCTGCAACACCGTGAC
>JBFHCO010000078.1:0-8735 GCA_041585205.1 Candidatus Omnitrophota bacterium
AAGCGGAATTGCTCAGAGGCTGCTATCAAACTTGCTTCCGCTTGGCCAAAGACGCCAAGTTGAAATCAATCGCCTTTCCCGCCATCAGCACGGGAGTTTACGGTTATCCCAAAGAGGAAGCCGCCGCGATCGCTTTGGAGGAGGGCCGGAAGCACGAAAAGGATTTCCATGAAATCCGCTATATCTGTTATTCAGAAAGTGATTTGAATATTTACCGGACGTTATGGGAAAAAATAAAATCATCCTAGCGGTGGGCTTGGCGCTTATTTTGGTGCCGGGTTTCTTCCTGTGTTCGCCTCCGACCGTGACCGGCAGGGAGGACAATAGAAGCCGTGTCGAAATGGTCAATGACACCATCCGAGCCCGGGGTGTTTTGAATCCTCAAGTTCTCGATGCGATGTACAAAGTGCCGCGGCATGAGTTTGTGGATTATTCCATGCGGCCCTTTGCGTATGCCGATCGTCCGCTCCCGATCGGACACGGACAGACCATCTCTCAGCCTTATATTGTGGCGTACATGACCGAGGTTCTGGAATTAAAGGGAGACGAGAAGGTTCTGGAAATCGGAACCGGCTCGGGTTATCAAGCGGCTGTGCTGGCGGAAATCGTGCCCGAGGTATACACCATCGAAATCGTCGAACCTCTGGGCCGCACGGCGCGCGAGCGGCTGGCGCGCTTGGGCTATGGCAATGTGGAAGTGCAAATCGGAGACGGTTATTTCGGTTGGGAAGAGCATGCCCCCTTCGATGCCATCATTGTCACGGCCGCGGCGTCCCATATTCCGCCGCCGCTCATTGATCAACTGAAACCGGGAGGGAGGATGATCATTCCGGTCGGCCCCGTTTTTTATGTCCAATACCTGATGTTGGTTGAAAAGAATAAAGACGGATCCGTCACCCAGCGTAAAACCATGCCCGTCCGATTCGTACCGTTGACGGGAGGACCGTGAAGCCCCGCCATCTGGATAGCGCCGTTTTTCTCATCAGCGGCACCGGTATCGCTTATCAGGTAATCCTGATGCGCATCTTTTCGATCGCGCAATGGCATCATTTTGCTTACATGATGATCAGCATTGCGATGCTTGGTTTTGCCGCGGGAGGGATTGTTTTAACGCTTTTATACCGGTGGTCGGCGGGAAAAGAAGCGTCACTTTTGCGCAAATTCAGTTTTATCTTGACGCTCAGTTTAGTTCTTTGTTACGCCGTCAGCCAGGCGCTGCCGTTTGAAACCTATCAGCTCGCGACCCAGCCGATTCAACTGCTTTACTTATCGCTTCTTTATCTCATCCTGGCTTTGCCTTTCTTTTTCACTTCCTGCTGTATCTTACTCGCGTTTTATTTGGAACGCGGACATGTCGGCCGGATCTACGCCGTGAACATGATCGGATCGGGGGCGGGAGCTCTGGTTGTTGTGCTGTTAATGTTTTTGGTTCAACCGGCCGCGATCCCTTATTGCCTGACTTTCATGGCCGCGCTGGCGACACTGCTGTTGTTTATCGACGGTCCTTATCCGGGTATTCAAACTTTGTTTCTGTTGACGGCGCTTTTTTGCGTCGGCATCGTGGTCGGATTCCAACCGATTCGAATTTCGGAATACAAGGGGCTGGCGTATGCCCTCCGAATGCCCGACGCGAAGATCAGAGCCGAGGCACAAAGTCCGCTTTCGGTTCTGACGGCGGTTGAGTCGGCCATGATCCGCGAAACGCCGGGCCAGATTTCGCACCGATTTAAAGCCAAAAAGGATGCGATCTTACCCGATCAGATCGGTTTATTTTTTGACGCCGATTCCGTTTCCGTCATCAATCGATGGGAGCAAAATCCGCAAGAGCCGGCGTATTTGGATTATGTGACAACCGCGCTTCCGTATCATTTACTCGATAAGCCGGATACGCTTATTATCGGGGCGGGGGGAGGGACGGACGTCCTGTCGGCATTATTGCACGGAGCTGAAAAGGTGACGGCCGTTGAAGTGGATCCGCGCGTCTTTCCGATCATGAAAAGGCACTTTCAGGTTTTTTCCGGACGGTTGTGGGATCATCCGTCAGTCGAACCGATTCAAGCCGAAGGACGGGCCTTTCTCCAATCAAGCCGTCGCGCATATGATCTCATTCAAATTCCGCTTTTGGATGCATTCAATGCATCTTCCGCCGGCGTTTACGCTTTAAATGAAAGTTACCTCTATACCAAAGAAGCGATTCAGCTTTATTTGCAGCGCCTGACGCCGGGCGGCATATTAGCGGTGACGCGATGGCTCAAAACACCGCCGCGGGATGCCATCAAAATGGCGGCGACTTTGATCGAAGCGGCGCCGGATGCCGGCATCGAAAACCCGGCAGCTCACATGGCCATGATCCGGTCCTGGAACACGGCCACGTTGATCGCCTCACGTTCGCCCTTATCGCCGCTTCAGGTTGAAAAGATACGCCGATTTGCCGCCGAGCGCGAGTTTGACTTGGTTTATTTACCCGGCATTCGGCCGGATGAGGTGAACCGTTACACAATTTTAGAGCAGCCGGTGTATTACGAGGCGGTGACGGCGATGCTATCCGACAAGAGAAAAGATTATTACCGGCGTTACCTTTACTATATCGAGCCGGCAACGGATGATCGCCCGTATTTTTTCAGATTTTTTAAATGGGGTTCTATTAACCGGTTGATTCAGGGGATGGGATCCGAATGGATACCGTTCGTAGAGTGGGGCTATATCACCCTCTTAGCGACCCTCATCCAGGCCATGGCCGCAAGCTGTGTTCTCATTGTGCTGCCTTTGGTGGCGCTGGCCCGATCGGCGTTGTCGCATAAGAAATATCCGACGATTCCGATTCTCATGTTTTTTTTCGCTTTGGGTTTGGCCTATATCTTCCTAGAAATTGCCTTTATGCAAAAGTACATGCTTTTTCTCGCCTACCCGATTTATGCGATTGCGGTTGTACTGACATCCTTTCTGCTGTTTTCGGGTTTCGGCAGTTATTTTGCCGACCGGTTCCGCGGAAAGCGCGAAGCCCTGATCGTGAGATCGGTTATTTTGATCGCGGTACTTTCGCTTGCGTACATGGTGAGTCTGCCCGTCTTGTTTCAGGCGGCATCGGGTTGGGGCGATGCCGCAAAGATTTTAATGTGTCTTATTTTGCTTGCACCGATCGCGTTTTGCATGGGCATTCCCTTTCCGACGGGATTTCAAAAAGTAACTTCGGATTTTGAGGCATGCGCCCCCTGGGCATGGGGAATTAATGGTTGCGCGTCGGTCGTGGGCGCTTCCTTGGCCACGCTTATCGCCGTTCACGCGGGGTTCCGGATCGTCGTTTTGTCAGCGTGTCTTCTCTATTTTCTCGCCGCGGCCTGTTATTTCAGGATGATCCGTTCATCCGTTTCCCGATTGTGATATACTGCCGCGAAGGTAACTCCGATGCCGTCTTCCACATCTCTTCATGCTGACATCATCGTGCTCGGCGGCGGAATCGCCGGTTTAGGCTGTGCGATTCCGTTGGCGCAGCGCGGAAAAAAAGTTTTACTGATCGAACGCAGTGACCTACGCGGTCAGGCGACTCCGGCGTCCGCGGGGATATTGGACCCCGTGCTTGGCATGCATGCGCGCCATCCGATGCTTCCTTTTCTGCTCAAATCGCTCCGGGAATATCCCCGTTTTATGCGCCATTTGCGGAGCCGGACGCGTACCGATGTTGAATTTACACAGCCGGGAATCCTCTATGTGGCCAAAAATGTGAAACAAATGCGGAAGCTTCGAAGAGAATGGAAATGGCAGAGCAAGTTGGGGCTTCGGATTCAATTCTGGAAGATGGAGCGAATCAAGAAAAAATTTCCCTGGATTTCGAAACGTGTTTTGGGCGGAATTTTTTATCCGACCGTCGGTAAAGTCAATCCGGCGCTTCTGCAGAAAGCTTTGAGTCATTACGCGCGCGATCTCGGCATTCAATCGAAACGTTTTTCGAATCAGCCGCTGAAGTTGATTTTGGAAAATGCGGGAGTTAGCGGGGTTCGGTTCGGGCGGGTCAATTGTTATGCCGCCGCGGTCGTTAATGCTAGGGGATGCTGGGCCGGTCAGGCTCCGAGACCCTTGCGTCTTCCCGTCCGACCTGTACGAGGCCAAATTGTGCTTATTAAAGGGCGCAGCAGACTTCCCGCAATGATTCATACCATGGACGGGTTTTATATGGTTCCATGGTCGCGTGGACACATTTTGATAGGGTCTACCGTTGAAAATGCGGGATACCGCGTCCGAGTCGAATCCCGCAGCGTGGCGCGACTTTTAGGACGGGCTCAGGCACTGATGCCCGGACTCGGTCCTGCGCGCATGAAGAAGGCGTGGGCCGGATTGCGGCCGCGTTCGAAGGATGATTTACCGATCGTGGGCCGTATGCCGTTTCCGGGGCTTTACGCGGCGGCAGGCTATTACCGCAGCGGGATTTTGATGGGGATACGCGCCGGACAACTTGTCGCACGTGCCATATTGACGGGCCGGCAACCGCGGGAAATTCGGCACTTGAGCGCGCTGCGATTTTCAAAAAAAAGGAAGCGTTATGGCGGGTAATCAAGCGAAGGTCCGGGAAACATCTTCCGCGATTCTTATTAACATCACAGTTTCAGCCATTCTCGCCGTGTTGAAAATTGCCGTCGGTCTGCTCTCGCATTCAATGGCGATTCTCGCTTCCTCGTTAGACTCATTGATGGATGTCGGAACCTCCTTTGTCAATTTAATCGCTTTTCGGGAGGCCTCGAAACCGCCGGATGAAGACCATGCTTACGGTCACGGTAAAATCGAAAGCCTTGCGGGGCTCTATCAGAGCACGTTTATCGGACTGAGCGGTCTCTATCTCGTATTCGAATCGGTGCGGCGTTTGATTGTCGGAAATACGGTGCAAGCGATACCGCTCGGCATTCTCGTCATGGCCGTCTCGAGCGTGGCGAGTTGGCTGCTTGTCTGGCGCATGCAGCGTCTGGTTAAAAAATATCAATCCGTCATTCTGTCGACCGAACGCCTGCATTTTGCGACCGACGTGCTTGCGAATGTCGGCGTTATTGCCGCTCTTGCGCTGGTGTATTTCACCGATCTTGTTATCTGGGACCTTGTGCTCTCCATCTTGGTATCGATTTATGTTTTAAAGGCCTCCTTTGAGATCTTGAAGCGATGCATCGACGAATTGCTGGATAAGAGTTTGCCCTTGGCCTCTGTCGCTGAAATCGAGAAATTGATACGGTCTCATCATGCCTCCATCATCGGCGTTCATAATTTCCGGAGCCGGCGGGTCGGTGATAAGTTGTTTCTCGATTTTCATATCGAAATCCGCGGCGTGGATGATTTTAAGCGGGCGCACGACATGACCGAAGACTTAATCGAAAAGATTCAGCGCCGTTATCCCGGAGCCGATGTGACGGTTCATTTCGATCCGGAAGGGGCCCGATAAAGGGATAAAGAAATCAACGTAATGGCTCGATACTTGGGGAGCGTATGAATAAGCTGAGAATTCGAAAGCAAGCCATGTTTATGCTGGGGGCTTTTCTGACCGTCCTTTGGTTGGCGGGCGAAGTCCGTTCACAGTCCTTCCTGATGGGGGGCGTTTCCGGACACGGTACCGTCGTTCGTCATCAGCTCTTTCCGGGCGAAACACTTGTTCAACTGACCCAGATGTATGACGTCAACTTGGAGCATTTGATGAAAGCCAACGGGATTCAGGATTCCTTTCAAGTCCAAGCGGGTGATTGGATTCAAATTCCGGCAACGCACGCCGTGGACCGGTATGTACCGTATGTGCCCGCCTCCAAGCGCTGGAAATATATCGTGATTCACCACAGCGCCACGGAACGGGGGAACTTCGAAATTTTCGACAAGGAGCACCGCAAACGCGGTTTTCAGCACGGATTGGGTTATCATTTTTTAATTAATAACGGCACATACGGAACGCGCATGGGCGAGATACACATCGGCGAGCGTTGGTACCGTCAGCAAATCGGGGCGCACTGTAAGGCCATGAATATGAACGAACAGGGGATCGGTATTTGTTTGGTGGGTAATTTTAACGAAAAGGGTGTCCCACCGGAACAGCTGGCCTCCGCGCTGTGGCTTATCAAACGGCTTCAGAAACATTACGGCATTCCCGATGAACGCGTGATTCGCCACCGGGACGCCAAAATCGGCGGTACGGATTGTCCGGGTAATCATTTCCCATGGAGGAATTTTCAGCACACCCTGGCTTGAGCTCCGCCTTCCATTTTATCGAAAAAAGTTTTAGAATACGCCGAGGTACATCATGAGAATTTTATTGGTCGAAGATGAGCAAAAGATGGCAAGCTTTATTGAGCGCGGCCTCAAGGAAGAGGGGTATGCCGTGGATACGGCCTACGACGGAGCCCAGGGCTGGGAATATGCCGCCGCGAATGAATATGATTTGATCATTTTAGATTTGATGCTCCCTAAAATCAGCGGTCTCGCCGTCTGTGAAAAAATCAGAAAAGCCGGGAAGCGAACGCCTATTCTCATTCTGACGGCACGGGATACGGTCGAAGATAAAATCAAGGGCCTGGATCAGGGCGCTGATGATTATCTGACCAAGCCGTTTTCCTTCGAAGAATTGTTGGCGCGCTTACGGGCCTTAATGCGGCGCCCGCGCGAACTGCATGAGGAGGCTGTTTTAAAAGTCGGTGACTTAAAAATGGATCTTCTCGAACGCCGTGTTTCGGTGGGAGATAAGGAAGTTACGCTTTCGCAAAAGGAATTTGCCCTGTTGGAGTATTTGATGCGCCGGAAAGGGGATGTCGTTACCCGGTCTCAAATCGCTGAGCATGTCTGGGATCTGCATTTTGATCCGATGAGCAATACGATCGATGTCTACATCAATTTCCTGAGAAAAAAAATCGACTCCGGTTCATCCAAAGGTCGCATCGAAACCGTTCGCGGTGTGGGTTACCGACTCACTGACGTGTGAAACTTTTTCATTCTGTAAAAGCACGGCTCACTTTTTCTTACGCAATCATCCTCGCCGTTCTCCTCTCCGCGTTTTCTGCATTTATGTATGTGGAATTGTCCCGCACCCTCTATGATGATGTCGATGAGAACCTGCTCTACGAAGCGCTTGAAATTGAAAAGGCTTTGGGCAGTCATCTGACCCATATATTTCGAGATATTGAATTAAAGGAAGACATAGATCTTTCCATTTCATCCGAAGCGGTCGATGCCAAAGTCAGGTGGCGTGTCGTCAACGCGTTGAGAAACTGGGAAAAGTCGTCGCGCAAGATCGAGCGAAGTCCTTTTTTAGTGGTGCTGACCGGACTCGACCATACAGAGATTTTGAATAATCTGCAGGGATGGGAGCAGGATATCGTCTTTCCGGATTTTGAGAGGGATTCCGTCTTTATGCAGGCCGGACATTCCTATCAGACGATTTACTACCGCCGACGGCCGTTCCGGCTTTACTATCACCTCGTGCGGCGTGAAAACCGCCCGCTTTTAATCATCCAATGCGGCGCGTCCACCTATGAACTGGAGAGTTCCCTCAATCGGCTCGCATTCATCATCTTACTCACGATACCTGCCGGCGTGCTGATGGCATGCTTGGCAGGGTGGTATCAAGCCAAGCGATCGTTTGCGCCAATCGACCAAATGATACGCGAAGCAAACAAAATCACCGCGGCTTATCTGAAAAGGCGCCTCCCGCGCACCCAAACCGGTGATGAATTGGACCGGTTGGCCGAAACCTTGAATGAAATGATGGACCGGATTGAAAAAACCACGCGTGCCATTCAGGAGTTCAGTTCGGATGTTTCTCATGAGTTGAAAACGCCTCTGGCGATCATCCGGGGTGAAATTGATCTGGCATTGCGCCGCTCCCGTTCACCGGAAGATTTGATGCGCACATTGCGCGTGATCGAGGAGGAGGTGGATGAGCTGATCCGGCTCGTGGAAGACCTTATGTTGCTTGTGCGAAGCGACGCGAATCAACTTCGATTTGAAAAACAACACCTCTCATTAAAACAGATACTGGAACAGGTATGCGAACGGTTTCGCGAAAGGGTTCAAAAGAAAAACCAAACGTTTGAGCTTCATATTGATCAGGAATGCGCTATCGACGGTGACGGGGTTTACTTGAAGCGGCTTTTCAGCAACTTGATCGATAACGCCGTTAAATTCACTCAAGAAGGGGGCCGGGTTGCCGTTACATTAAATGTCAAGGATCAAGAGGCAACCGTTGAAGTTGCAGACAACGGAATGGGCATCGAACCGGATAAGCAGACGAAAGTTTTTTCGCGGTTTTATCGCACGGATTCGGCGCGCGCCCAGGAAGGATCCGGCTTAGGATTAAATATCGCCAAGGCGATTTGTGAAGTGCATAGGGGAAGCTTGGCTCTGACCAGTACGGTCGGAAAAGGCACTACCGTGACGGTGAAGCTTCCGTTATCTTAAAATGTTTTAATTCTTGTTTAACCAATTTTTAATTCTACGAATGTATAATTAAAATCAATAACCAATCCGAATCAACTTTGATCAAATCGGAGGCACATATATCATGCACATCAGCGATCAGTTGGTGAAACCTCTAATCGACCGATTAGGGGAAGATTACCGGGAGCTGGATCGTGACATTCGACGGCATACTATTGACGAGGCCGATACCTTGAAGGCTCTGGTAGAAAAAAGGGTCCGTCATATTGATTCGTTGATGGCCGGGGATACGTCTGAACGTGCATACATCAAAGGGGATATTCACTCCACGCTTCGAAAGC
>JBFHCO010000079.1:0-8613 GCA_041585205.1 Candidatus Omnitrophota bacterium
GATCCGAATTTCTTCCATTCGGCCAAAAGTCGGCGTGCGTCCGATGATAAGTAACGGGAGGACAACATTTCCAAGCGGGCGTCATAATCATTCACAAATTGCTGTATGAGCGATTCCGATAAGTAAATTTTTTTGAATGTTTCATAATTGGCCCGGTAAAGCTCGGCCTGTTCGATTCCGATGACCTCAACATCTTGCGGCGCATTCATCAAATAATATTCAACACCCGTCAGCTCCCCACGTTGGGCCAGCGTATCGGCAAACGCCAAATTGCGATCGGAATCCGGAAATAACCGCATGTATTCCCGATCCAAGGCTTCCGCGGCACCCTCGACAAACACCAGCTGAAAACCATATTTTTCATAGAGATAATCTAATAGTTCTTTGATTTTAAGCTGAGCTTCATAAATGCCGTGCGCATTCTGAATATGCAGAAGAAGTTTCGGATCCAATTTGGCGGGCGCTTCATAAATTTCATCGAGCGATGCAAGCCGCTCCGGAATTTCAATATTCAATGAGACGGAGCGATTGCCTTCCTTCTTGATTTCCAAATCCCGGGTAGAGATTCCCCATCCGGATTGGGCAATCATGAAGACAGAACATACCGTCCAGAGAAACACTTTCCTCATGAGTCGATCCATAATTTGTATAGACTAATTACTTTTTATATTCTTTTATTTAGTCTTAACACCTAAAGGATACACGACGTAAAGCGATGAGTCAAATAATTATTAAAGATTTTTAACCGGTAGGAATAAACCTGTGACAAAAATATACTATTTTTCTATCTCTTTTCAGTCAAATAAGATACGGCGCTTTAGTTCCTCTTGATCAGAATCGATATCTAAATCATCAATGACCCGAATCTCATCCGCATCATAAGCAGCATGCGCCGCATTAAATTTGCTTTGCGTCCGCAGCAATGCCGTGGGTATTTCATTCAGGAATCGTGACGGCAGATTGTACTGCCGTGAGCCGTAGAGCAACCGCTCCCGTGCATAGGTGAGGTGTAATTTATCCTTGGCCCGTGTCATGTCGACATAGCAAAGCCGCCTTTCTTCCTCCATGTCCTCGGGAGTCTCGGAATAGGCATTCGCATTGGGGAAAATACCCTCTTCCATCCCCGCCATATAAACAATCGGAAACTCCAAACCCTTGGCGGTATGTAACGTCATCATGGTTAAAACATTGGTTCCTTCCTGCCAGGTATCGAGATCCGTCATCAGTGAAATGGATTCCAGGAATGCTTCTAAGCGGACAGCTTCGCCGTCCCGCCCTTCTTCATAATCTTCGATCACGCTGAAAAACTCCTCAATATTTTCAAGCCGCGCGCGTGCTTCGACCGTATTTTCAAGCTCCAAACTTTGAACGTAACCCGTTTTTTCGAGTATCCGGCTCAAAAGCTCTCCCGTATTGAGCTGATCCTTATCACGCCTTAGTGAAGCGATGATTTCATAAAATTTGGCGACTTCCTTTTTAGCCCTGGGCGTCAGGCTATCCAGCTTATGAACTTCCTTCAAGATCAAATCCAATCCGACATGCGCCTTTCTCGCGGCCTCTTCCAGAAGCTCCATCGCTTTCTTGCCGATTCCCCTGGCGGGCACGTTGATGATGCGCTTCAGACTGACCTCGTCATGCGGATAAGCAATCACACGTAAGTAAGCGACAATATCCTTGATTTCCATACGGTCATAAAACCGCACCCCGCCGATAATTTTATAAGGTAAGTTTACCCGCCGCAACACATCCTCCAATACGCGCGATTGCGCATGCACGCGATAAAAAATCACTTGATCCGCGAGCGTCTTTCCGGCCGCTTTCGCCTCCAAGATCTCCCGGACGATATATTCAGCTTCATCTTTTTGATCCATCGCCTCATAAACCGAAATTCTTTCACCCGCTTCCCGCTCGGTCCAGAGCGCTTTCGGTTTACGGATAAGATTATTTTTGATCAGCTCATTCGCCGCCTCAAGAATGGTAGCCGTCGATCGGTAATTGCGCTCCATTTTGATGATGCCGCAATCCGGGTAATCCACTTCAAAATTGAGAATATTTTTGATATCGGCTCCGCGCCATGCATAAATGGACTGATCCGGATCCCCCACAACCGTAATCTGACGCCGCGCCTGAGCTAATAGTTTCACTAATCGGTACTGCGCATGATTTGTATCTTGATATTCATCGATCAGGATATGATGAAAACGATCCTGCCAAGACTTAAGAACATCGGGCCGGCGGTCAAACAAAGTCACGGCCTTCAAGATCAGATCCCCGAAGTCGCATGCCTTCAAACGCGTCAGTTTTTCCTCATACAGGCGGTAAACCCTGGCCACCGCTTCTTCGTAAAGGTCATCGGCCTTCTCGGCATATTGGTAGGGAGAAATCAGGTAATCTTTGGCGCGCTGAATGCGCTCGCGCACGCCTTTGGGATGCACCTGCTTTTCATTGATTTCAAGCTCCTTGAGGCATTCCTTGATGATGACAAGCTGATCATGTTCGTCATAGATCGTGAACTGGCGGTCAAGACCGATCGACGGGCCGTCAAGTCGCAGGATTCTCAAGCAAGTTGAATGAAAGGTGCTGACCCAGACCTCTTGCTGGACAAGCTTCTGTACGCGACCCTTCATTTCTCCGGCGGCCTTATTGGTGAAGGTGACTCCCAGGATATGAAACGCCGGGACGCCCTCTGAGATCAGGTAAGCGATACGGTGAGTTAAAATGCGCGTCTTGCCGCTGCCGGCTCCCGCCAGAATCAAAAGCGGCGCTTGATGCCAGGTAACAGCCTCCTTTTGCGCGGGATTGAGCGAATCAAGAATGGGCGTACTCATTTTTATACGTTAATCGTCTTTTATTTTATAACCTTTATCGAAAGCCTCCACGAAATCATAAAGATCATGAAAGTCTTCCGGCTTGTCCTCCTGTTGTTTTCTGAGGACGCCGACTTCAACCAAGGCAAAAACAATTTTTCCGAAATCATCCGTTTTTTTTATGCCCCAATATTGAAGGACGGTACGCGCAAAAGGCCCGTACTGTTCCATTGCGTAGTCGCGAATCCCCTCAGCCAGCTCAGCGCCCGTAATATGGCGCGCTTTCGGCAGCTTCGATACCGTATGGTGCAGCGCCGACATGACAAAACTATAGGCCTCAAACTTATATTTACGGTTCTTGGCGATCACGCTTTCGATTTTATTCAGATAATTTTCTAGTTCTTTCATGATGCAACCGCATATTTCTCGGATGAGAGCGTTTCGGCTTCCTGCAAAAGCCCCGGTTCCAACTCTGCTCTTTTAATCTGAACACGAAAAACCCGCTCAAAACTCAAACGCGCGCGATCAATGAAAGCCGTGTTTTGAACGGAAGAGCCGGGAAATTGTATCGATTCTTGATGAAGCATCACGCCGGCGGAGCGCTTTTGCGCGCCTCCCGCAATCTTCCGGCCGTTGAAAGCTAAATCAGTCGGAATCGGAAACCGGAAACAATCAGCGCCTTTGGGCAATGATTCGTCGCAGCGGTAAAACCGCGGACTGCGGCCTGCGCTTTCAAAGGCCGCCTTGACAGCTTCATGAATTTTTAAATAGCTGATTCGCACAGATGAAAAAGAATCATCATGCGTTTTGGCCGCCACAAGGGAGAAAATCAAATCCTTTCCATGCTCCACCGCACCCCCGCCCGTGAGCCGCGCGCAAATCGGCAACCCCTTCGCTGTATGCGCCCTGCCGTTCCCCCGATGAGAATATCCGACCGTAATCCAGGGCTCCGATGAGAAATAAAAACGCAAAGTAGGGCACCAATCCGAAGCCGGACGCCGCTCCATGCGGCGAAGAAGAATTTCATCTAAGGCCATTTGAAACGGCATGGCGGCACTGATCGTGGGCAGCAAATGCCAATTCATCATCGGACGGATGCGGTCTCGGGTGAATCTTTTCCCGCTAAATCGCGGTATGTGAGAATGGGGTTGCGTGCCGC
Source organism: Candidatus Omnitrophota bacterium (assembly GCA_041585205.1). GTDB lineage: Bacteria > Omnitrophota > Omnitrophia > Omnitrophales > Aquincolibacteriaceae > JBFHCO01. The sequence goes on from JBFHCO010000079.1 coordinate 3,967, forward strand.
GCGCACTTCATCGGGACGGCGAATCGGAAGCGTATGAGGCGCCTTGAGAATAAGGTCGGGGTCCTCCTCAATTTCCTGGGCGATCTTTCGGAAGGCATCGGCAAACTGATCGAGCGTTTCGTGAGATTCGGTTTCCGTCGGTTCGATCATTAACGCTTCATCCACCACCAGCGGAAAATGTACCGTTGGGGCATGAAATCCGTAATCCAAAAGCCGCTTACCGACGTCACCGGAATGAATTCCCTTGGTTTTCAGCTTCTGCAGTGTCAAAACGAATTCATGCATACAGGGCTCATCGACCGCGACGGGAAAAATACGCTTCAGTTTTTCTTTGAGATAATTCGCGTTCATGATCGCATCTTCACTCACTTGCTTAAGGCCCGATAGACCCAGCGTGCGGATATAAACATAGGCCCGGATCAAGATACCGACATTCCCCAGAAAGGCGCTGACGCGCCCGATGGATTTTTGTCCATCCCGCACCACTTCGTAATGATTTCCCTTTTTTTCGATATGCATACTCGGCAAAAAAGGAATCAATTTAGCTTTCACGCCTACCGGCCCCGCGCCGGGACCGCCCCCGCCGTGCGGAGTAGAAAACGTTTTGTGCAGGTTCAGATGTACAATATCAAAACCCATATCACCGGGCCGGCAAATTCCCAATAGGGCATTCATGTTGGCACCATCATAATAAAGCAGCGCGCCGCAACCATGGATCAATTTCGTGATTTCAAGAATCTGCTCTTCAAACAGCCCGAGTGTATTCGGGTTGGTAAGCATCAGACATGCGGTTTCATCGTGACAATGCCGTTTTAAATCCTCCAGATCCACCCGGCCTCGCGGATTCGATTTGATTTCAACAACCTCATAGCCGACCAAAGCGGCTGTGGCCGGATTGGTGCCGTGACTGGAATCGGGCACCAGCACCTTGCGCCTTTTTTGCTCACCCCGCGAGGCGTGATAGGCATGCACCATCATCATGCCGGTCAGTTCACCATGGGCCCCCGCCGCGGGCTGCAGTGTGAACCTGTCCATTCCTGTCACTTCCTTAAGGCATTGTTCCAATTCATAAAGGATTTCCAGCGTCCCTTGAAGGGTTTCGTCTTTTTGCATGGGATGCGTCCAGGCAAATTGTTCGAGCTTAGCCACCCACTCGTTGATTTTGGGGTTGTATTTCATCGAACAGCTGCCCAGCGGATAGAAATGAGTATCGATCGAAAAATTTTTTTTGGAGAGATTGACGAAATGGCGCACAACTTCCGGTTCCGTGAGTTCCGGAAACAGAAGCGGCTGTTTTCGTTTTAAAGAGGGCGGGACCAGATCCAGCGCATTACTTTCAAGCAAGCGCTGCTTCGGTAAACGCGCCCCCCGTCGTCCCGGTTTACTCTTTTCAAAACTGAGGCGGTCGTCCTTGGAGATTAACATTGTGACAACACCTCAACAAAGCGGTCCAGCTCTGAACGCGTTTTGGTTTCGGTCGCGCACACAAGCAGCGTATTTTTCAATTCAGGATAATAAGCGCTAAGCGGGATACCGGGAAATATTTTCGCTTTGGCTAAATGCGGTTCAAGCTGATCCCAGGGACGTTCGGACTGCACCATAAATTCATTGAAGATCGGTACATCCAATGCCACGTGAAAGCCTTCCAATTCGGCGATTTTCTCGCGGAGGTAGTAGGCGCGATCAAGATTGAGCTCGGCGACTTCCCGCATGCCTTCTTTACCCATCAGCGTCATATAAGCGCATGCCGTCAGGGCGCATAGGGCTTGATTGGTGCATATATTGGAAGCCGCCCTTTCCCGCCGGATATGCTGTTCACGGGCCTGCAATGTCAAACAATAGGCCCGCTTACCGTCGGCATCCTGCGTGATCCCGGCCAACCGCCCCGGAATACGGCGCATGAGCGCTCGCGTTGTGGCAAACAGACCGACATAAGGACCGCCGCATTGTGGAGGGATTCCCAAAGGCTGGCCCTCGCCGACCGCAATATCGGCGCCCCATTCCCCCGGCGTTTTTAAGACACCGAGCGCAATCGGGTTGATCGCCAATATAAGCAGCGCGCCCATTTGATGCAATTGATCGCTAACGCCCTCCAGCTCTTCCACCGCACCCAAAAAATTGGGCGTCTGGAAAATCGCACCGGCCACGTCATCGGAAAGCCTTTTTTTGAAGTCGTCCGGATTAAAAACGCCGCCGGGATCGAAACCGAATTCCTCCACGGAAAATGGCGTGGCCGCCAAATAGGTTTTGAGCACTTGGCGATAATGCGGATGAACGGAACGCGCCACAAGTATCTTATGACGATCGGTTTGGCGCAGAGCCAAAAGCGCTGCTTCAGCAAGGCTGGTCGCGCCGTCATAATGGGAAGCATTGGCAACGTCGAGACCCGTAAGTTCAGCAATCATGCTTTGAAATTCAAAAATGGCCTGCAAAGTCCCTTGCGAGGCCTCCGCCTGGTAAGGGGTATAAGCCGTATAGAATTCCTGCCGGCCGGTGATTTCCGCGACGGCCGCCGGGATGAAATGCTCATAACTCCCGCCGCCTAAAAAGGCCAGATGATCACGCAACGTGGCATTGCGTGCGCCAATTTCTTTGAATCGGCTTTGCAACTCCCATTCGCTCAGCGCTTCCGGAATATTCATCTTTACGTCGCGTAGCTTGGACGGAATCCCCTTGAGAAGATCCCCAAAAGCGGACACGCCGATTTTTTTCAGCATGTCATCGCGGTTTTGATCCGTCATCGGATGATAGTGCATGCGCTTAATGTTTCTCCTGCTTCAGAGATTGTTCATATTCATCGGCACTCATCAATGATTCCCATTCAGACGCGGCCGAAGCCTCCAATTCAAGGAACCAGCCCTGCCCGTAAGGGTCTTGATTGACCAAAGCCGGGTTGGATTCCAACTCAGCATTGATTTTGGTTACTTTGCCGGAAACGGGGGCGTAGATATCAAAAGCGGCCTTTACGGATTCAACCACGGCGATGGGTTTACCCTGCCGCCCCTCTTTTCCGAGTTTAGGTAACTCCGCAAATACGACATCTGATATTTCCTTCTGTGCATAATCTGTGATTCCCACCGTCATGGTGTTGCCGTTTCGACGCACCCATTCATGCGTTTTCGTATATCTCAGTTCTTTCGGAAATTTCATAAGGCCTCCGCTTTTTTTCTTTTATAAAATGGAAGTTTCACGACACGCGCCCGGACGGCCGCGTCCCGGATCATGATTTCTATCATGGATCCTGCGTCAGCGCATTCGGGTATAACGAATCCGAGCCCTATATTCTTTTTGAGCGTCGGAGCGAAACATCCGCTTGTGACCTTTCCGACCTTGCGTTCACCGCTCAGGATTTCATACCCGTCGCGCGGAATGCCGCGACCCGTCATTTCAAAACCGATCAGCTTGCGCTGGATGCCCTTGCCTTTTTGCTCAAGTAACGCATCCCGGCCCACAAATGCGGTTTTCTTTAAATCAACAGCCCAACCGATTCCAACTTCAAAAGGTGTGGTTTCTTCATTCATGTCATGTCCATAAAGCGGCATGGCAGCTTCCAAGCGCAACGTATCACGTGCTCCGAATCCGGCCGGAACTAACCCGGCATCCGCACCCGCTTCAAATAATCTTTTCCACATGGCGGGCAGCTTATCCTGAGCGAGCATCAATTCAAATCCATCTTCGCCCGTATAACCCGTGCGCGAAATGAATCCATCGCTGGTCTCCCGGATATGATAATAGGCCAAGTCCGCGAAAGATTGTCCCAAAGCCTTTTCCAGAATGGCTTGGCTGGCCGGTCCCTGCAGCGCGAGAAGACCGAAATCGTCGGTCGCATTGACCGACTCTAAGGCTTCTTTAGCATGTTTCTGCCAAGCATTTTGATTAGAACGAATAAATTGGAAATCCTTTTCCACATTGGCCGCATTAACAATCATCAGAAAGGCATCAGACTTAAGGCGATAAAGGATGATATCATCGACGATGCCGCCCGTTTCTTTCAAAAGCGGCATGTAAAGAGCTTTGCCCTGCTCCATCTTTTCGACGTCCCGCGGAAGGAGATCCTGCAAGAAACGCGCGGCGCCTGCGCCCTTGATAAAAAACTCCCCCATATGCGAAATATCAAAGAGCCCGGCCCGAGCGCGAACCGCATCGTGCTCCTGCAAAATGCTCGAATAATACAAGGGTACTTCCCATTGCCCGAACTGCCCGATTTTCGCACCCAGCTTCAGATGAATGTCATGCAGGGGTAGGCGGCGAATCTGACCGGAAGAAGATATTGCCTCTTTCATGTTCGCAACATTATAGGGGGATGATACTAAAATGCAATCGTCAATTGCGGGAATGCGTATTATAATCCGACCGTTATGGATGCTTCCGGCGAGACTTCGATTCGACTGCTACAATTTCTGATTTGCGAGAACTTTAATCAGGGTAATCAGGACGGCTATCAGGCTCAAGCAGTGCGAAGCAATCTGCATGTTCCCTCATTCCCCCATTCTCTGGGCGGCCTCTTTGTGGTCACGTGTTGGCGTAAAGATGAGCGTTTTCATAAAGAGGTGATTGAATACATCGACGAGAATGGTAAAACAACCCGGAGTCCGCATATGGATATCGAACCCCGCCTGGACAGCGTCTTCTTCCGCTGGCACACCC
>JBFHCO010000080.1:0-8589 GCA_041585205.1 Candidatus Omnitrophota bacterium
GATTTCAAATGGGCGGCGCAGGGCAAAGACCTTGCGGGTCAAAGCATGGAGCCGCTCCGGTATTCCGCGCTGCCGTATCAGAGCTGGCAGGATGAAGTGAAAAGCTGGGGCGACCGGTTTGAGCAATTGACCGGCGCGAATATTGAAATTGAAATGACGCTACAGCGTACGCAGGGTGTTCAGGTGCCATGGCTTCTTCAGGCGCGCAGTGCGCATGTGCCGGATGCGGCGCCCGTTTTTGCGGCGAAGCCGCGCAAGAAAAACATTATTTTGCAGGAAGGCGAAGCCCAGGGCGTCTCGGGCGGCGCATATGCCGGGCTGGTATATTTTAATCAAAAGGACATTCCGCCCGCGCGCGAGCTTGAACAATTGTTAAAGCGTTATCTTAAAAGAAATTTCCATTACAAAAACAAAAATGAATTGATGAAATGGTACGGTCCGATTCTGATGATCGACCGCCTGGAAGCTGTCGATGTGCCGAAATTAAAAGAAAAGGGCGTGCGCGGTGTCGTGACGCGCCGCGGCGGTTACGTGTCGCACACGGCCGATATCGCACGGGCTCTCGGGATCACCGTGGTGGTCGGCGCTGATGAATTAACGCCGGGGCCTGATGTATGGCAGCGAGGCGATGTCGTCATCCGTTCGGGCGATCCGCTGAGCATCGACGCCCGGTCCGGAGTTGTGGCGAAGGGGCTGCTGCCGATCATACGCGCACGTTCGGAACTCAGAGGGTTATTTTCAAAGAATCCGTCAGGCCGCGAAATCAAATCCCTGGAAATGCTTCTGCATCAAGTCTTGCTGGATCTCGCTGAAACCGCCGCGCTCATCAATGAGACGGCGGAGAAAATCGCCGCCAATGATTCGGTGGTCGTGGATGCCATTCAAAAAGCGGTACAGAGGGGTATCGAACAGAATTTTGCTGGTCTGCGCAAAAACTATGAACGGTTTTACGTGGGCCTCGTGAATTATTTCAGAAGAGAAGGAAAAAAAGGAGAGGAAGATAAGGAAGAAAAAAATGGATTGGCCAAGTTGATTAATGAGTTAGTCGCTTTGAATCCCGACTGGAAGGAATTGACGCCGCAGGATGAATGGAATGCGTATGACCGCGACCTGAAACCCGATTTGAGCGCTGCCTTGCTCGAGGCCGACGCCATGTTGAAACGGCGCCGGGAGATTGAAAGCGAACTGGACCGATTCGCGAAAGGCCTCGGCGTCACGGCGCAAATCACCGAGGAGGAAATGCGCCGGCTCTACGATTCCAATTATTACGAATACGGCCATCTGCGGAATTATTATCTGGGCCTTTTTTACGAGTCCGTTCAAAATGACATGAAGGCCTATTTCCAGTATCAAAAATCGCTTCAGTCGGATGAGGGGAATTATTATTTCAATGAATCCTTAACCCGCATGATTGAAATCAAAAACAGAAAAACCGCGCAGGAATGGAAGAAACTGCTGACCGAAGTGCTGATCGAAGGCGTTCCTTCCCGCGACGAGGAAGCTCCCATCCGGGTCGGCGGCGTTCCGGGGACGGCCCATTTTCTCAACCGGTATTTAAACGACCAGTTCAAAGACGACTATCTGGACCGGCTGATTGAGCTAAGTAAGGACCCAAAGACAAATAAAGTGGATCCGTGGATTCGGGCGCATTTTGAAAACTTTAAAGAGGTGAGGCGCATTGTCCGGGAACGCGGTTTTGACGCCTCCGGTTGGACACAGCTGCGCCGGGCGGTATTCCACCATTTGCTCTACCAAGGGACATTGGCCAGCGACCACTTGAAAAAAACGGATCCGCTGGCTTACATCATGGAATCCGCGATCGGCATGACAATGAGCAAATTTGCACGCGAAGCAAATCCGGAATATTTCGTGAAAGCGCTCAGCCGGCAGTTCACACACGGACAGCTGGAGCTGGCCGGCCGGGCCTATCAGTCCTCGCATCAGGTCCGGGACAAATCCGGGGACGTGCACGAAGCCGTCAGCAATATCGGTGCCTTCGTGGAATCTCTGGAAACGGCCGATGCGGCCCAAACTGCTTTTATATTTTTCAGTTCCGCCAAAGACCACGCGTCCAAAATCAGCATTCTGGAAGCGGCCCTTTCCGCCTCGGCGCGCTCTGAGCTGCGCTCGGATGAGCGGGACGCGAAACCGTCGCTGATTTATCGTTCTGTTGTCACGGCCTCGCTTGCCTCCGCGTTTGCCGCGCTGGGCGCTTCCCTGACGATCAGTACGGCGGCGGTCACAATGCGGGACGCTCAGATGTTCCAAATCAGTCTCGTCACTCTGACCGTCTCGGATGTCTTATTCACCGTTTTTCTTTCGACCTATTTCTCACAATTTAAAACATTTCATGAACGCATCCGCGGATTATTCGCATTGATTCGCAAAGGCGAGCTCTTCGGTACCGGGGAAACGGTCTCGGAACAGGAAGCGCCGTCTCCGGCCGAACCGGAGCTTCCTTTAAGGTCGGAGGTGCGGACGCCTTTTAATCCCGCGCAGGCCGAAGCGCTCGGACGCACCGTAGCTGACCGCGTATTGAATGATTTGAAAGTCACCTCCGTTGCGGTACCCGACACGGCCGTTTTTGAGTTGGTCAAGACGCTGCATCCTTTTGCCGTCCGAGAAGCGCATGCCGCCGAAATTCTCGCAACGGCCCGCACGGCCGCGCGGACGCGGCTCGAGGAGGCGCTGGCTGCACGCAGTGAATTACGCATGCCGCCGCTCAACTCGGCGGGCAGTCCGGAAAGCCACGAACGCACGCAACGCGCGGAAGTTTTGGTCGAATCCCTCAAAGCCGTCTCGAAGCCGCTGCTGATTGAATACCGCCTGTCGCAGGAGGAAGTGACCGAAGCGGCGACGGACCGTGAGAACATGATGGAACGGCTGCTGAAATCCGCAAGCGATTTGGTCAGCGTGAATAAAAATATCGCCGTGCGCATCACCGTACCCGAAGATGTCGCTCCGGTCATCAAAAAATTTCGCGGCGGATTTAAGGACCCATACCGCGGCGTCATAGAGCGCAACCGCCTCACGCTGTTCAACCGCGGCGCGAAAGTGGGCGAAGCGCTCACGCGCGACCCTGCCATCACGGTCACACGCTTCGTGGGTGAAGTGGCCGCGGGCAAAGGGGAAGTCTTTGACGGATCCCAATTTGCGGAAGGGGAGCGGGCCATACATTTGAACCGCGTCGTGGAGGCCGCCGAAATGCCGGCGCGCTTGCTGGTCTCGGCCGCACTCGCACTGACAGCGCTCAATCAGGCCGAATCCTTGGTGACCGCGATTCCCGATGAAACCCACGGACGCATTTTCCGCGCGCGCAATGAGGAGGCCTTGCGCGGACTCTACACAACGCTCGTGATGCTCGCCGTTCAGGCCCGTTCCGAAGCGCGCATCGCCCAATCCGCCTAAACACGAGGAGGACCTTCATGGCAAAATATTGGTCCGCCAAAGTCACCCGCGCAAGCAACGCCCTTCAACTCGACCGCCGCGTCTTCACTTGGTCGGAATAAATCCATCCGGACGCTTGCATGCAAGATATCCGCTTCATCTCTTTTTTTGTTTCTGCTAACATTGACTCCGCCATGCGATTCATCCGGCTGATACTTTTGCTTGCTGTGCTGCCCGCGGCTTGCGTGTCCGCGAAGTCGCCGCCATTGCCGGCCGCCACCGCCGTCGCGGAACCCGAAACGGGCATTCGTTTTCCGTCCGCGGTCCGATTTTCGGATTCATCCGGCGAATACGCGCTGCGCCTGACGGGCGTTACCGTGCGCAAGAAATGGTTTTTTAAAGTGTATGCGGTCGCGCATTATTTCCAGGCGGCATCCGGCGAAGGCCCATTGACCGGCGAAATGATTTTAACCGACGGGCCCGCGAAACAAATCACGATTGAATATGTCCGGGACGTCAGCGCACAGAAGATGACCGACGTCCTGCGCGAAGATTTTGAGCGGAATACCACACCGGCCGAGTATTCCGAAATTGAAACCTACGTTGAGCAAGTGCTGGATTATTTCAATCAGCCGGTGCGCCGAGGCGACGTCTTCGTGCTGCGTTGGCTTGCGGGCGGCCGCGTGTCCTTGGAACTCAATCAGCGCAAGTTAGGGCAAGTGCGGAGCGTCCTTTTTGCGCGCACGTTATGGTCTATCTGGTTCGGTAAACAGGCAGTTGTCGATCCGAATGCCTTAATGGTAGAATCCGCCGGACTGGGGGTCCTTTGAATCCTGAAACCAAGCCACACAGCTCAAAATTGATACCCGCCCAAAAGGGAAAATTGATTCTGGGGCGTTTCCGTATCCCGTACCGGATCTACGGCGCGGCGGGTCCTTTTATTTTATGCATCAACGGCGCGCAGCAGACCATGGCCTCGTGGTATTCCGCGGTACAGCGCTTTTCGGGGGTCTTCCGCATTCTGCTTTATGACGCCCCGGGTCAGTCCCGCGGCAGTATTGTATCGGGCAAAGCGGCGGTGAGCGTAGATGAGCAGGTGAGCACGCTTCGCGCATTGACGCGCGCGCTGATCGGCGCGCGCGAGCCCCTGTATCTGGTCGGCGCCTCGTGGGGGGCCGTGATTGCGGCGATTTATGCGGCACGGTTTTCAGACGACGTGTCCTTGCTGATGCTTGCGAGTTTCGGCCTGCGCCCGTCCGCGAAGATGCTGCAGGTCATCGAAGCGGCGCGCGGTTTGTTCGCCGTGAAAAAAACACATGAAGGCGCTGAGCTTATCATCCGCACTTTCGGCGAACGCCTGACGGATGAAAACAAAATCAAAATGATCCGCCAATTCCAGTCGCTCACGCGCGAACAGTTGGATTCCATTTACGAACATCTGAAAGTGATCGCCTCAAGCGGCAGTTTGAACCGCTATGTCGATCTACGGCGCGTGCGGGCGCGTACGGTGATCTTAAACGGCGCCGAGGATCGCCTGCTCGACAAAGAAGATTTGCATCTCGCCGCCCGTTTGATTCCGCATGCGGAACTGAGAATCATCCCCGACGCGGGCCATTTCCTGCATCTTGAGCGCGAGGACATTCTGGATATTTACGCCGAATACCTCACTCCCGGTTCCGGCCGGGCGGGGTTGACCGCGTCGTCCTGAAAAACGCCCTTTGCCCGAACGTTGAATCCCGCCCTGACTTAAGGTATCATGACGCTCCATGGACAAAGTTTTGCAGGGTAAAATCGCGGTGGTGACGGGCGCCTCCAGCGGCATCGGGCGTGCCATTGCTCTCAAATTCGGCGAATCAGGCGCACGCGTGGCCCTGCTGGCGCGTCGCAAGGACCGCCTTGAAAAGGTGTGTCAAGCCATCGAAAAATCGGGGGGCAAAGCGCTTGCTTTACCCACCGATCTTTTAAAACCCGAACAAATCCAAAAGACCTTCGCCGCCGTGCGTAAATCCTGGGGTGATCCGCAGATTCTTGTGAACAACGCCGGCATCGGTTTTTCCGGCCCGCTTCAAAAATTCGCGCTGGAAGAATATGAACACACCTTTGATTTGAATGTGCGCGCGGCGTTCCTTTGCGCCAAAGAAGTCCTGCCCGCCATGCTCAAGGCCAAAGACGGCACCATCATCAATATCGGTTCACTGGCCGGCCGCTACGGCATCGGCGGATCCGTCGTTTACTGCGCGAGCAAATTCGCCATGGTCGGTTTTACCGATGCGCTTTTGGAAGAAGTGCGCGGCAGCAATGTGCGCGTCACGATGATCAACCCCGGCATGGTCGAAACCGAATTTTTCAAAGGCCGCGAAACCGGCCGGAACATCAAAGATGCGATCCGCCCGGAAGAAGTGGCGGAGGCGGCGCTCCTTTGCGCGCGCGACATGCGAAACGCCACGGTGAAAGAAATTTTCATCCGCCCCCGGCGGCCGCTTGTGTAAATAAAACTTCAAACGCCATGGACCGTGAAAAAATCGAAAAAGACTGGCGTTCGCGCGGTTACAGCTGCGAGGTCTGGACGGACCCTCCCGGCAAGGTCTGGGAGGATTACGTGCATGAAACCGATGAGCTGCTGATGCTCATCGAAGGTGAAATCATCCTTGAAATGGAAGGCCAAACCTTTCGCCCCAAGCCGGGGGAAGAATTCTACATCCCGGCCGGAACCCTCCACACGGTCAAAAACACCGGCAAAACCCAAAACCGCTGGCTTTACGGTTACAAACACTGACTTTATTTAAGCCCGACGCAGAAGACCGTAATGTGTTAATATGCCCCCATGGGGTATTACCTTCAGTACTGTTTCATACGGATTTTACGCTCTGTGGCGTCGCTTTTGCCTTGGGCGTGGATTGCCGCGCTCACGCGCGCGGTCACCGGCGTCGTTTACCGCCTGTACGGTTCGCGGCGGAGAATCGCCCTGCGCAATCTCGACCGCGCGTATGGCAAATTCCTGAAGCGGCGCGAAAAAGAAGCCATCGCCCGGCGCTCCTTCCAGCACATCGGCCTTTCCCTGGTCGAATTTTTCCTGATGAAAAAAAGCATGAAGACGGCGCGCGCGGATTTTAAGTTCAGCGGGCTGGAGCATTTGAAGACGGCCTTTGCCCGCGGGAAGGGCGTGGTGCTGGTCATTTCGCATTTGGGCTCATGGGAAAATTTATCCATGCTTCCGTATTTAACCGCCCACCGCTGGTCGGTGGTGGTCAAACGAATCAAAAATCCGCATGTCGACCGTGACTTCAACCGGCTAAGGCGGGCCGCCAAACTCACGCCGATTTATAAGAAGGGGTCAGTGCGTCCGGTGTTAAAACAGCTGCGCGCCAACCATGGCGTGGCGATTTTAATCGACCAATGGGCGGGCCCCGAAGGGTTGTGGCAGGATTTCTTCGGCCACGCCACTTCCACGACCGACATCCCGGCCCGTCTCGCAAAAAAAATGGGCAGCGCGCTCATCCCGGCCTATTGCATCCGCCGGGGCGATCATGCCTTTGAAATTCAGATTCATCCAGAATTGCCGAAGGACAAGCAGGCGAACCTGAGTGTCCCGGCCATCACCAAAAAATTAAATGAAGGTCTTGAAGCGCAAATCCGCAAGTATCCGGATCAATGGTTTTGGGGCCACAAAAGGTGGAAGCCCCGTCCGAAAAGAAGCGCGGCACTCGAAGCCGTCGCCTGACCGCGATCCGCCCCGAAGGAGTCAAACATTCATCATATGGAACCGCACAATTTAAGTTTTTACAATTTAGGTATCGCGCCCAAAATGCTCGAGGTGCTGGGCAAAATGAAATTCGTTTCGCCCACACCGATTCAACACAAGGCCATTCCGCTCGCGCTTGAAGACAAGGACTTGGTCGGCATCGCGCAGACGGGTACCGGCAAGACGCTTGCCTTCGGCATCCCGATGGCGCAGCGCTTGAGCGCGGTCGGGGGGATGGGCCTTGTGCTCGTCCCGACGCGCGAGCTTGCCCAGCAAGTCGATGAGGCGCTGCGGCAAGTCCTCAACCCCTTTAACATGCACAGTGCCGTTTTGATCGGCGGGGCCTCGATGGGGCTTCAATTGAAAGCGCTCAGGCGCCGGCCGCATGTCATCGTGGCCACACCCGGCCGCTTGATCGATCATATCGAGCAGCGCACAGTCAATTTGCATCTTGTGAGTATTCTCGTGTTGGATGAAGCCGACCGCATGTTCGACATGGGTTTTGCGCCTCAGGTCAGACAAATCATCCGCATGGTGCCGGCCAAACGCCAAACCCTGCTTTTCTCGGCCACCATGCCGCCCGATATTGTGAGCCTTGCGACGCAGCACATGCGTTTGCCTGTGCATGTCGAGGTTGCACCTTCCGGCACGGCCGCCGAACGTGTCACGCAAGAACTTTTAATCGTTAAACCCGAAGACAAAAAACAGGCGTTGCGCATTCTGCTCGATCAGTACCGCGGCTCCGTGCTGATTTTTACGCGTACGAAACTCGGCGCCCGTAAAGTCGCGCGCGCGCTCGAAAACATGCGTCACAACGCGGCCGAAATCCATTCCGACCGTTCGATGGCACAGCGCAAACAGGCGCTCGAAGGTTTTAAGGCGGGACGCCACCGCATTCTCGTGGCCACCGACATCGCGTCGCGGGGGATTGACGTGAGCGGCATCGAACTCGTGATCAATTACGATCTGCCGGACGACATCGAAAATTACGTGCACCGGATCGGCCGCACGGGCCGCGCCGGGCATGAGGGGCATGCCGTGACCTTCGCCGGACCGGATCAGGCTTCCGAAGTGGCGCGCATCGAACGCATGATCCGTCAATCCCTGAAGCGCGGTGAAAGGCCGGATATGCCCACCACCGAGTTTCACGCGCGCGTCAAATCGGCCGGTAAACGCAGCTTTAGCCCGCGGGGCCGCTTCGGCCGCCGCCGTCGCCGCTTTTAGTCCTATCCGATACGACAAACATGGTGAATTAGGGTCTGTGGTTTGATCAAGAAACAGCACTGGATTTATTCTCGGATGTCTCAGACGCTTTCAGGCTCTAAAATGAGCAACCTCCTGAAAGGCCCGGCCTGCACGGCGGTTACGCTGGCGCTGCTGGCGGTGGTTCTGCTCACCCGCTATCAAGACTATTTGAATCATCTCAAAAGCTATGAGACATACGGCCGCATGGATCCGGC
>JBFHCO010000081.1:0-8542 GCA_041585205.1 Candidatus Omnitrophota bacterium
CTTGCAGGAAGGTAATGATAAAGTCATCAACAATAATGACAAAATTAATATTGCCGCCAATCTCTTCCAACAGGGCAATCTCAATGCCGGTCAACAGGAACGGCTGGAACTTTTAGTCGTCGGTCAGCTTCTTCCCGGCTTAGACAATAAAAATCAAGTGGATGCCGCGGTGCGGCTGCTGCAGGCGGGCGGCCTGTCGGATGCCGCGACGGCTCAAGTCGCGAATCAAGTGATGTTGGCCATTGACCGTCTGGCGCGTGAAGCCAATGAAAATGTCGGCGGCATGACCATCAATCAAGTCGCGTTGCTAGCCGCAAATGTATTGAATGCCGCCGGGGCCGATCTTGGTGCGGAAGCCGGCAATCTGGCGCGCTTCACCGCCAATATTATATTGACTCAAGGCGGTGATTTGGATCTTGAAACAAGACTTCGCGCGACGGCATCCGTCTTGACGGTGGAAGGCGGCGTTGGCGGCAATGAGCGGCAGCAGCTCGAACGGCAGGCCGTGTTGGATTTGGGGACGCTGCCCGCTGCCGGACAAATCATCGAATTCGGCACGCTGCTTTTGGAAGCGGGTCTTCAATTTGAACAAGGCATGGTTGAGAATTTTGTCGCCAAGGAACTCGGCGCGATTCAAAATCCCGCCGACGCTTTCGATTTGACGATACGCTTATTGAAAGCCGATATCAGCAACAATTTCCGGACGGCTTTGGTTCAAGGTTCAGTGGAATATCTCAAAACCGTTCAGGCCGATTTCAAAAACTTAAATGCCGAAACGCAGGCCAAGATTTTAGGTTTTGAACTGGCCTTGATTCAAGTCGGTGGTTTAAATCAAGCGCAAACCGAACAGGTGCGAGGTTTTCTGGGATTCAGCTTAGCCACGGGGGATGCAGCGACCGTGCTTGGCTTTATTCAAAACAATGCCGCCGTCTTCACGGCCGATGTGAATTTTGCCGGTTTGGCCCTGCAGGCCTTAGGCAATCAAGTGATGGGCCTTGGCGACTTGGCGGGCGGGAATCTAAAACTATCGGCCGATATTATTTTAGTCCTGAAGCAATTCGGTGAGGTCGAAAACCTGGCCAATAATGCCGATATACAGAAACTTTTCACAGGGACGGTGCAGCAGCTCCTGCTCTTAGCCGGCAACACATTTGAAGTGGGGGATTTGAATCAGGCGGGATTGGCGGGAGTTCTTACCTCGGTGGCCGGCCTTCTGAATTTCACGAATGCGGGGGACCGCCCCGCCCTCGAATTTTCTATCGCAGGGCTTATAAAATTGATCGATGGCGGGGATGTCCTGCAGCCTACCTTGGCGTTGATTCAAAGCGGTGCGATTACCGGTAATTTTAAAGCGCTGCTGCTCAATCAGGCGCTGGGCGTGTTGGGTGGTGAGAATATCGCGAACATCAAAGACGCGGCCGGCCAAGCTATCCGTATCCTGCTGCTCGATGCCCTTCTGACGGATGCCCGGCAAAATCCGCAATCTTATAATGCCGACCAGGTGAAACAGCTTTTCAATTTGGCCCTGAATTATGCCAGTCCGATTCAAGGCGCGCTGCAGGCGCTGCTGCCGCCGGATGTGGAGCGCGGCCAGCAGGATCTCTCCGACGTGCAGGCGATTCTGCGTAAGGCCTTCAATCTGGCAGCGCTTGAGCAAGGACTTGAGGAAGGGACACTGCCTCCGACACTGGCCAATGTCGCATCCTTCCGCAATGACATCGGTTTTATCTTTACGCTGGTTCTGTTCCTGATGCCCGGCTCTCTTCAGACCCTACTCAATAAAATCGAAGGCATGGCGCCACCGGCGGCCGGCGGGGGATTGACGTTACCGAACATTCTGGGCGGTCTGCTGCTGAATCTTGGCGTTCCCAATGCCGGTGTGGGGAATTTCGTGGCCGCTTTGATGCCGCTTTTGGCACTGGTGGGCGGGCAGGGCGCTTTTGGCGGCGGATTGAATCTTGGGACATTCCTCGATCAGGTGTTTGCGCTGATTCTGGGCGTCGAACTTGGCGGGGGCGCGAATCTCTTTGCCGGGGGCTTGAACGGCCTCATGGGCGGCGTGGTTAAAATCTTTCAGGCTTTGGCGGGGCAGGAAGTCCCGGGACTTGACCTGGGTAAGATGGTCGGTGGATTTGTGAACGCGCTGCGCGAAGCGGCGGTGGCGCAGCTGCCTGACAATCTGCAGAAACTCCTCGGCGCGATGCTGAATGTTCCGGCCGTTCTCGTGGCCGCGGCCGCGGGGCCGATGAATTTGTTCGCGAATCTGGGGCTGATGATTGCGGCCGTGATCGGGTTCAATATGCCGGCCATGGGAGGCATGGCGGGATTCATTCAGAACGTTCTCATAGACGCCATGGCCGTACTCGGCGGCGTCGGTGACTTCATTAAAGACATGGGCGCAAAAATACTGGCCGGTAAGGCCGATCTCGGCAATGTGCTGCCTGCCGGCATGGAAGTCAATCGCGTGGGCGAGCTGGATCTGCGCGGCCGCGGTCAGGCGATTCAACATGAAATCACCTTCTTCGACAAATGGGGTCAGGCCATGCTGACCAGCACGTCGATTACTTCCACCATGGGCCGCTTTGTATTGAGCACGATTTCGTATGATTCCGTCAATCAGACCCAAACGATTACCTCCTACGGCAGCTTGGATGACAAGGGTAGGCTCAGCATCATGGACACGCCGCGCGTTCAATTCTTCAATCAAAATGTGAAGAACCGTTTTGAGATTCAAGACATGGCCGGCAATGTCCTTCAGGTCGCCAATATCCGCGAATTCCAACGCAGAGGCGAATTCTTTGTCGAGACAACCTTCGAAGTGGTGGACCGCGCGAGCAAGGACTTCGGCATGCAAACCATGCGCCTTGAAACGCGCACGGGGGTTTTGGTCGGTCAAGCGGTCAAGGCAGTCGGTAAAGATTGGGTTTTCAACTTTATGGGTAAGGTCAGAATCAACGGAGAAGAGAGAATGATCCCAGTTCAGGCCAAATCCTGGGATGCCGTGATCGATGCGGCGGCGAGAGACGTGGATATTATGACGTTGAAAGATCAACAATGGTTGGACAACGGTTTTACGCATGTTGGCGGCGTCGATATCGCGAAGGCGATCAGGGAGAACGGCGGGTTAGGGTTTATCCAAGGCCGAAATGGCAGCATCATGCTCGTCCTTGGAGCAGAAGCTAAGCGCGATGCTATGGCGCTCATTACGCGATTTCTGGACTTGTCCAACCCTGAAACGACTAAAGGATTGTTAAAGTCCTTGGAGTTCTTGGGTGTGAGTCTCAATGCCGTGTTCTTTAATTCCAAAGGAGAGGTTTTTGGACAATTCGATCTCAGCGCCGACGGGATCAAAATGTCAAATGTAACAGCCATGGGAAGACTGGGAAAGGCCGTTCTCTCCGGCGAGATGGGTACCGTTGATGAAATTTTCAACTTCATTAAAGAAGCAAGAAGTGATGCTTCCCAATTGAACTTCGGAGATAAAACAGGAAAGCAGGCCGAATTATTTGCTGAAACATTGAATAGAAAATTCGGCGCTCAACTGACGGATACTTTTGCAGCCGCTACTTTCGATGCGTTCGGCAACCATCTTCACACAACGGGGGTTGCCGTGCTGGCGGACGGACAAAAAGCCGCGTTCATTGCGACGTCCGCGGATTGGAAAGAGGGCCGTATTCAGGCAGTTGACGCTGTGACGGGTAAGAAGCTGCAGGTCAAAAACCACGAAGGTGAAATGCTTGATATTGAACAAAACCAGGTCAAGGTCTTGACAAAAGGATTAACAGCGGGTCAGGTTGAGCAAATTACCAAAATGTTCACGCAATATGTCGTCGTGGATGCCAATCGGGAAGTGTGGGCGCAGGCCATTGTTCAAATGTCGGGTCCGATGGTTACAAGAACAGATGCGGATGGAAACAAAATCCAAGAACCGTCAAGCAAGCCTGTCATTGCTTATCTCAAAAATAAACATATGTATTTTGCCGAAGGCGATGGCAAAGCGACCCTTGTTCAATTTCGCGAAAAAGTTGTCGCAGCAGCCGATGCCAAGGGCAATGAGGCGCTTGAGCGATTGGGCGGCGATCAATTAAGAAAAATGGAAGCTATCGGACATGAAAATACCACCCTCGGTGCGTTTCTAGTCAATGCCGGCGTCGGATTTGGTGTGATCGGATACAGTCAGGCGCTATTTAAAGATGGTCAGTTTGTTGCCCATGCTGTTTCTCAACTTGCCGGCCAATATCAAAAAGTGGGCGCCCCGGAGGGGGAAACAGAGTTTTTACCGGCGCGCGTCGCGATAGCCAGAAACGGAAAACTCATTTTCTCGGATGGGGCCGTCGTAAAAACCGTGGAATTTAAAAGTATCGTGGCGGGAACAGCGGAAACAGACAAGTCAATTGCCGATCTTTTCCCCGGCGGGCAGGTGCGCGAAATGACAGCCGTTGGTTACGAGGGTACGCCGCTTGGTAGTTTCTTGGTGGGCGCTGCCGCCAGCTTGGGTGTTATCAAATATACGCAAGCAATGTTTAATGCCGACGGTCAGTTTGTAGCGAATGTCGTTTTTAATCGAGGTTTTGAATATAAAGAGGACGGACAGATCAAGCAGATGCCGTCCCGTATCGCGATGGTCGAAAACGGAAAATTGGTTTATTCATTCGGCAACGGCAAACAAACCGCGTCGATTGAGATCAAAACCGTCGGAACGGCCGCGAAAGATCAAGCGATCGCGGATCTTAAAGGCGATGAAGTCCGTCAAGTCTTTATTGCCGGTATGGAAGGTCATCCTAATGAAGGATTTCTCATCGGCGCTGCGCTGAATTTCGGTTTAGTTCAGTACAATCAAGCGATGTTCAAAGGCGGAGAATTTGTCGCGAATGTCGTTTATCAACCGGAGGGCAAATATCAAAAGGTGGGTGCGGACAAGGGCGTCATGGAGCATATGCCTTCTCGTATCGCGATGGTCGAGAACGGAAAGCTGGTTTATTCGACAGGCGAAGGAAAGCAAACCGCCGAATTTGGTATCAAGACGGTAGCTACAAAAGATACGACCAAGGCATTGGATGATCTGCCCGGTGATGAAGTGCGGCAAATGACTGCGCTCGGATACGAGGGGACAAACTTGGGGGCATTTCTGGTCAGCGCGGGGGTGAATCTCGGCGTCATTCGGTTTAATCAAGCTCTATTCAAAGACGGTGAATTTGTGGCGAATGTCACATTTCAGGCCGGCGGTACATTTCAAAAGGTAGGTGCGCCAAAGGGTGTTACAGAAACGGTTCCCGCAAGAATCGCCATGGTTGAAAATGGGCGGTTGGTGTATTCCGAGGGGTCAGGAAAGAAAGTGGCGGAATTTAGCTTGCGGGTTCAGGGTACAGCCGCGACCGATCAAACAATCCGCGATGCCGGCGGCACTGACGTAATGGGTGTGATTGCAATCGATGCCGCGGGCAAAATGATTGAAGGATCGCTCGGAGCATTCCTTGTTTCATCCGCGCTCAATTTCGGCATCATCACTTTCAGCCAAGGTTTATTTAAAGACGGTCAGTTGATAACCAATGTCGCTTATCAACCCGGCGGCACTTTCCAAAAAATCGGCGGAAAAGAGGGTGAAATGGAGACGGTACCCTCCCGGATTGCGATGGTGCAAAACGGCAAACTGGTCTATTCCACGGGCGAAGGATTAAAAACGGCTGAATTCGGCATGAAAACGGTTGCGACAGCCGATATGCCCCGCAATGAAGGCATTGGACAAATGGGCGGAGACGAAGTCCGTCAAATGATCGCTTTAGGTCATGAGGGTACGGCTTTAGGGGCCTTTCTCGTGAACGCCGCCTTAAATTTCGGTTTGATTACATTTAATCAAGCTCTCTTCGGGGAAGGGCATTTCGTCATGAATGTTCTTTACCAGGCCGCTCAAGTTGAAGATGTGATGGATGAAAATGGGAATGTCATTGATTCCATTGAAAGACCCGCCTTGGTTGCGGGTGTCCAAAATGGGAAGTTGGTTTATTCGGACGGCAGCGGAGTGAAAATCGTTGATTTTGGGATCAAGATTGCTGCTACGAATCAAACGGACAGTGCGGTCGGTACGGCGGGCGGTACGGAGGTACGCCAAATGGTTGCCTTGGATGAAAGCGGCGCCGCGATAAGCGGATTTGCGGCCGCGTTTTTAATCAGCGCGGGGTTGAATTTTGGTCTCATCAGTTTCAGTCAGGCTCTCTATAACGGGGATCAATTCGTTACAAATGTCTTTTATCAACCGGGACAAAGCTTACAAGAAGTGGGCGGGGCACAGCCGGGAACCAAAGAGATTCCGGGCCGTATCGCCTTTGTGCGTGACGGAAGTTTAGTTTATACGGACGGCGGCGAGTTGAAAACCGCGACCTTCGGAATGAAAACGGTTGCGACTAAAGAAACGGATAAAGCCGTTGCGGACATGCCCGGGGACGAAGTCAGGCAAATGATGGCTTTAAATGCCGCGGGCGGACTCGTGGACCCGACCCTGAATTCTTTCCTCGTCGGCGCTGCGTTAAACTTCGGAATCATCAGTTTCAGTCAGGCATTGTTTAAAGACGGTAATTTCGTTGCCAATGTCGTATTTCAAAAAGGCGCGAACGGTGTCCCATCCCGCATCGCAATGGTCCAGGATGGAAAATTGACTTACTCGGAGGGGAAGGGCTTAAAGACAGTATCCGAGTTCTCTCAGATGATCGTTGGCCGGGCCGAAGAGGAGGGGAACCGGGCTATCAGCAAAATGGGCGGCGACCAAGTCCGGCAGATGACGGCGCTGGATGAAAACTTCAATGCGATAGGCGGTGCCTTGGGGTCCTTCCTGGTGGGAGCGGCTCTTAACTTCGGTTTGATCAGTTTCAATCAAGCTCTGTTCAAAGGCAATGAATTTATATCGAGCGTTGTATTTCAAAAAGCAGGCACCGAATTCCCAATACTCAATAAAGAGGGAGAAACGGTCGGTACCGAACAGTTGTCGCAGGCAAGAGTTGCGACGGTGCGTGACGGAAAGCTCGTCTATTCGGACGGCGGCGATGTAAAAGTGGCGGCATTCGGTGTGAAGATCGCCGGCACAGCGGAATCGGATCAATCTGTTAAGGATGCAGGCGGTGATACGGTCTTGCAGGCGGTTGCCTTGACAGCCGCGGGTAAAGAAATGAGCGGAACATTGGCCGGTTTCCTTTTGTCATCCGCGCTTAATTTCGGAATTATCAGTTTCAATCAAGCTTTATTCAAAGACGGTAATTTCGTCACGAATGTCGTTTTCCAGGCCGGCAGCCAGCAAAAATGGTTGCGCGAGCAATTCGGCTCCCGGATCGCATTTGTCCGGGACGGCAAATTGATGACTTCGGACGGGACGGGCTTAAAAGAAATCTCATTTGAAAGCCGGACTGTTGGCACGTCCAAAACTGACAAGGCAATCGCGGATATGCCGGGCGATGAGGTGCGCCAGATGTTCGCGGTCGGTGCAGATGGCAAAGGCTTCAGCGCCTCCATGGATAGCTTCCTTGTCGGCGCGGGCATGAATTTTGGGTTGATAAGCTTCAGCCAAGCCCTCTTTAAGAATGGCGAGTATGTGGCGAATGTGGTTTACCAGCCCGGTCATGAATATCAGAAGGTAGGCGCTCCCGCCGGCGTTAAAGAGTCTGTACCCTCCAGGATCGCGATGGTTCAAAACGGCAAGATCATCTATTCGGAAGGCAAAGGCCTGCAAGAAGTATCCGGATTCGGAATGTTGATTGCCGCAACCTCAGCTGAGAAAGGCAATGAGGCCATCGATCAAGCGGGTGGCGACGAGGTGCGGCAAATGATGGCACTGGATGCGCAAGGAAATATGATCACCGGCGGGCTCGGATCCTTTCTTATCGGAGCGGCGCTCAATTTCGGCATGGTCAGCTTTAATCAAGCCCTTTATAAAAACGGTGAATTTGTGATGAACGTGGTTTTCCAAAAGGCCGGCACCACGATTGATAAATTGGATCGTGAAGGCAACGTTATCGGCCAGCAACAGCTTGGGAGAGCGCGTATTGCCGGAGTGGTCGATGGGAAGCTCGTATATTCAGACGGGTCCGGTTTAAAAACGGCCAATTTCGGTTATAAAATCGTAGGCAAATCAACCGAACCCGGTAATGAAGGCATTCCTCAAATGGGGGGTGACGAGGTCCGTCAAATGATGATTCTGGGTGTCTCTGATATATCCCTTACATCCTTCTTGGTTGGTGCCGGGCTGAATTTCGGGTTGATTCATTTCAACCAAGGTCTCTTCAAAGACGGTCAATTTGTTGAAAATGTCGTTTTTCAGGCATCTCAGCAAACAAAAATCCTGGATAAGGAAGGTAATGTTACCGGCGTTAAAACCGAAAAAGCGCTTGTGGCGGCATTGAGGAACGGTCAACTGATTTACTCTGACGGTTCCGGGGTTAAAGCAGTTTCATTTGGTATGAAAACACAAGCAACCTCAGAAACGCCCGGAAATGTATCCATCAGCGATTTTAAGGGCGATGAAGTCCGGCAGATGATTGCCTTGGATGCTAATGGC
>JBFHCO010000082.1:0-8478 GCA_041585205.1 Candidatus Omnitrophota bacterium
AAGATCGACATTACCTGCAAAGGAAACAGTGTCATTGGCGATATCAAAGGTTGTGGCGCCTCCGTTTAAGACCGTGAGGTTTCCGTTGATGTCAGCATTGTCAGCCGTTGTCAAAGATCCGCCAACGGCACCCGTGCCGATTTGAACATCATTAAAGGCATGTCCGGCGCTCGTCAAATTGGTCGTCCCGTCAAAGATGGCGGTGGAACTTGTCACCGTGAAGGTGTCCAAATTCGTCAAATTTACATTTCCGGCAAAGTTGACCGTATCATTGGCAATATCAAACGTCGTCGCCCCGCCATTTTGCACCGTCACGTTGCCGTCAATGTCCATGTTGTCGGCTGTGGTCAAAGATCCCCCGGCTGAAGCAGAGCCGATCTGGACATTGTTAAAGGCATGGCCGGCTGAAGTGAGTGAAGTGGTGCCGTCAAAGACTGCGGTGGAACCGGTTACGGTGAAGGTGTCGAGATTGGTCAAATTAACGTTCCCGGCAAAGCTAACAGTATCGCTATCGATATCGAAGGTCGTCGCACCGCCATTGAGGACCGTGACGTTACCGTCGATATCCATATTATCCGCGGTTGTGAGCACGCCGCCCGCAGAAGCGGTTCCGATTTGAATATTATTGAAAGTAATGCCGGAGCTGGTTAACGTGGTGTTGCCGTCAAAAATAAAGGCGGATGTGCCCGCATTAAAACCGTCGGCTCCTGTAGCGTTCATATTGCCTGCTAACTGCACATTGCGGTTGTTGGTCGAAAAAGACCCGCCTGAAATCGTGAAGTTACCGTCAATATGAAGCGTTTGCGTTCCGGCAATCTGAAAAGTATCCCGCGTCGCATTTTGATCATCGATTACAAGATTAAAATAATCAACGCCACTTCCAAAATCGGGAAGCGTGAAGGTTTCCGCAAATCCGTCTCCGTCACCGACAAACCTGAACGTTCCCGAATTGGTATCCTGAGTCAATCCGGTGATGACCTCGGTCCCGCGAAGCTGTATGGTTCCGTCATTGGAAAATGTTGCGCCGGTCATGGTCCAGTTTTGACCGTTCAGATTGAAGGTTCCGGCATCGTTGGAAAAGCTGCCGGTCACGGTCAAAGCATCGGTCACTAATTGAAGTGTTCCGGCGCCCGAATGCGTGACGTTATTCAAACTGTCCCCGCCTGATGCCAGGGTCTGCGTGCCCGCGGCTTTATTGAAGGTTAAGGTTCCCGCGCCCGGCGTGAATGTGGCGCTGGCACTGTTTGAAAAATTGCCTCCCACGGACATGCTCTGTCCGTTCATATCGAAAGCTCCCAAAGAATTGGTGAAATCGTCAGCAACCGTTAAAGTATCCGCAAGCAGAACGGTCCCTGCGGAGCTGTGAGTGAAATCAAAGAAAGCTTGACTGTTTGAAGTGATCGTTTGGAAACCGCTTCCATTGAAAGTGACCGCACCATTACTATGGGTAAACGTCCCTCCTGAATGGGTGAAGTCGCCTGCGATCGCTAAATTGTTCCCGTTCAGATTATACGTTCCGTCCGCTTGAGAATAAGCGCCCGAGCGACCGCTTGAAGTTGTAATCGTTAGGGCAAGCTTATTTTGCGTAATCGTCCCCGTATAACCGGAGTTGATTGAAAGACTGCCGATGGTCCCGGCAAAAGCATTGTCAACGCTGGAGTTGGCTGTGCTTGTTCCGTCAAAAACAACATCGTCACCCGCACCGGGCGTAGCGCCACCTAACCCTGCCCAGTTACCGGCATCAGACCAAGTTCCCGTCGCATTACCATTGGTCCATGTGCCGACGGGGTCCCACATATAGCTGTTACCGCGGTTTGTGGATTCCGTCATGATAATGTCTTCACCGCTTAAGTTGTAAGAGTCCTCAACCCAAGCGAAGCTTAAGTCATAGCTTCCTTGCGGATCGACATACCACTGTTCGCCCAATTCGGTTGAAATGAGTTTAATGTGCTGGGCATAAGCACCCTCAATTTTCCAGTGGCCTGTGATGATTTGGGTAGAGCCTGATTCGAACTGAATGATTTTAGAAGGCGTGGTGGATGAGAAATCATGAAAGATGTTATCGCCTAAAATACGTGAGGTCTTTGAGGCATCAATAAAGATGATTTCTGAGTTGCCTCCGTTAAAGGTGCCTTGATTGTTCCAGTCTTGTTCTATGGTAAAGGTGGAATTGTTGGCATTGACCTCGGTACCTTCTCCGATCACAAAGTCAGAGGCAGTGAAATCGCCATCGAGTTCCGCGGTGGCACCTTCGGCTGTGATTTCAATCACCCCGTTACGGTTCACAGCGGATCCGGCTTTGACAATGCCTTCGAGATTAATGGCTTGTTCGACTAGGCCTTGGGCACCTTTGGCTGTCAGGGATACCCTGCCGCCTTCAGCTGAAAGGGTACCTGTATTAGAGATAAGAGAGGAAATGGGATTGCCATTGCTATCCAAGACGTTTTGAGAGGTCGGAAGGTCGATTCCGATTGAAACAAGGCCATCTCCAGAAAGACCGACTGTGACAAGGTCCCCTGAGGCCAAAGCCACTGTCCCTAAGGGAGCGTTGATGGTGCCATGGTTTTGAACATTGCTTCCGATTAAGACCGCATGGCCGCCTTCAGAGGTTAAGATATCTCCTTCGTTGATAACCGATGAGAAGGCATTTTGAATGGCGGAATCGGTTGAACCAAAGAGATAATTACCGGCTAGGAAATTGGCATCTGTGATATTAAGCGTGGAAGCAATAAGGCTTCCCGCTTGGATATTGGCCGAAGAGCCGAAGAAAAGACCTTGTTGATTCACAAGGATGATTTCACCGTTGGCTGTGAGAGTCCCTAAGATATTCGAAGCTGAGTCGCCGACAATACGGTTTAAAGAAGCTGAGCTGATATCGGGCAAATAGAAATTGACCGTTTCATGCGCTCCGATATCAAAGGAATCATATTTAATGATGGATTTATTGGAAGCGGAGTGAATATTTAGAACATTCGCTTCGGAGCGGTCAAAGGTGACGTCCCCTTTGACGACCTTTTTTTCTTGGGGAAGGGCAAATGAAGCAGGAGGAAGAGCGCTAAATATAAAAAAGAAAAATAAAGTTACATAGGCTGAAGAAATAGCGGCGCTTTGCTTTCCCTTTTTTATCATGCTCCACCCTCAATCGGTTCAAAAAACGGTTAAAAGATGCGCCAGAATTTATTATGATACTACTTTTTGATTGATATTGCTACCCATTAACACTACCGGGCGGTTCGGGGCCGCGTAACAAAATATGGGATATCTATCGGCTCAGATATCTTTCGCTTTAAGGTTTTTTTTGATGATACACCACATCATCGGACACATCGCTTCACAATTTTTCCTTTAACGCACATGCGTCCGATAATATTTAAGGGTTCGTTCGATCTAGCTATATTCGTATCCTTTTGACACATTCTTGGTTCCTCTGTTAACAAACTCTATATTTGATCTGACCTGTATCAAGAGACAGATTTAACTTGATTTTGCCCCAAACGTGCTTAAAATGAGTGCCCTCAAGCCCTGGGAATCAGTTTAAAGCCGGTTGGCATAGGCTTTGCATTTTCCCAGCTGCAAATAGCATTTATTCGTTTCTCCCCTTCGAAGGAAGAAACCAATCCAACTAAATAGTCTGAGGAGGCTATACACATGGCTAAACAACTTCTTTTTAATGAAGAAGCAAGACGAGCAATTCAAAAAGGTGTCGATCAGTTAGCCGACGCCGTTAAAGTCACTTTGGGTCCCAAAGGTCGCAATGTTGTTTTGGAAAAGAAATTCGGTTCTCCGACTGTCACCAAAGACGGCGTCACAGTCGCAAAGGAAATTGAACTCGAAGAGCCTTATGAAAATATGGGCGCTCAAATGGTGAAAGAAGTCGCTTCCAAAACTTCAGACACGGCCGGGGACGGAACCACCACCGCGACAATTCTTGCTCAAGCGATCTATCGCGAAGGTCTGAAAAACGTGACGGCCGGATCCAACCCGATGGCCTTAAAACGTGGAATCGAAAAAGCCGTCGACGCCGTGGTTGATGAACTTAAAAAGCTTGCCAAAGATATCAAGGACAAAAAAGAAGTTGCGCAAGTCGCGACAATCGCCGCCAATTCAGATTCCGTGATCGGTAATTTGATCGCCGAAGCGATGGAAAAAGTCGGCAAAGACGGCGTGATCACCGTCGAAGAAGCCAAGACCTTGGCGACCACGCTGGATGTCGTTGAAGGCATGCAATTTGACCAGGGTTATCTCTCCCCCTACTTCGTCACTGATGCCGAGAGAATGGAAGCGGTGCTCGAAGATCCTTACATTTTGATCCATGAAAAGAAAATCTCCTCATTAAAAGATCTTCTGCCTTTACTCGAAGGTGTTTCAAAGGCGGGGAAACCGCTTTTGATCATCGCCGAAGAAGTCGAAGGCGAAGCGCTTGCGACGTTGGTCGTCAATAAAATACGCGGCACTTTAAATATCTGCGCCGTGAAAGCCCCGGGCTACGGCGACCGCAGAAAAGCGATGCTGGATGATATCGCCATTCTCACGGGCGGTAAATCCATTACCGAAGATCTCGGCATTAAACTTGAGAATGTTTCGATCAAAGATCTCGGCCGCGCCAAACGTGTGACGATTGACAAAGAAAACACGACGATCGTCGAAGGTGCCGGGAAAACCGCCGATATCAACGGCCGTATCAACCAAATTAAAAAGCAAATCGATGATACGGATTCGGATTATGACCGGGAAAAACTGCAGGAACGTCTCGCTAAGTTGGCGGGCGGTGTTGCGGTGATTCATGTCGGCGCGGCAACCGAAACCGAAATGAAAGAAAAGAAAGCGCGCGTGGAAGACGCCCTGCATGCCACCCGTGCTGCCGTGGAAGAAGGTATCGTACCGGGCGGCGGGGTTGCTTTGCTGCGCTGCGCCGGCGCTTTAGACGGCCTTAAACTCAAAGGTGATGAAAAAATCGGCGTCCAGATCGTCAGACGCGCGATCGAAGAACCTCTGCGTCAACTTGCTGAAAACGCCGGCGATGAGGGATCGGTCGTCGTTCAGCAGGTCGCGCAAGAAAAAGGTAACAGGGGTTATGACGCTTCAAACGGACAATATGTCGACATGATTCAGGCCGGCATCATCGATCCGAAGAAAGTCACTCGCAGCGCGTTACAAAACGCGGCCAGCGTGTCTGCGCTCTTGATCACGACCGAAGCCTTAATTTCCGAAATTCCGGAAGAGGAAAAAGCGCCTGCCATGCCTCCGGGAGGAGGAATGGGTGGTATGGGCGGCGGAATGGGGTATTAAACTGATTGTCGAATGACTTATAACTCAAACTTTAAATTACGGAGGATTTAAACATGAAAGTTAAACCGTTGGGTGACAAATTGTTAGTCGAAGTTCTGGAAGCCGAAGAGAAAACCAAAGGCGGCATCATCCTGCCGGACACGGCCAAGGAAGAAAAAACCGAAGGCAAGGTCGTTTCCGTCGGCGCCGGCAAAACGCTCGAATCCGGTAAAGTGCAACCCTTGGAAGTTAAAAAGGGGGATCGCATTATTTTCGGCAAATACGCCGGGGATGAAATCCTGATCGACGGCAAAAAACACAAGATTCTCAAAGAATCCGAAGTGCTTGCTGTTTACGAAAAGTAATTCATTTCATCTCATTTAAAAGGAGTCTTATATGGCAAAGCAACTATCTTACTCAGAAGAAGCGCGCCGGCAGCTTAAGCGCGGCGTCGATATTCTGGCAAAAGCTGTGAGTGTGACGCTCGGACCGCGCGGCCGCAATGTCGTGATTGACCGCAAGTTCGGTGCTCCCACAATCACTAAAGACGGCGTCTCTGTCGCCAAAGAAGTGGAACTGAAAGACCCGTATCAAAACATGGGCGCCCAAATGGTCCGTGAAGTCGCCGAAAAAACATCGGATCAGGCCGGCGACGGGACCACGACGGCCACGGTATTAGCTCAGGCCATCATCACGGAAGGCTTAAAAAACGTGACGGCCGGCGCAAACCCGATGGCTTTGAAACGCGGAATCGATCAAGCCGCGCAAAAGATCGTGGAATCTCTTAAGAAACTTTCTAAGCCCGTCAAAGGTAAGGAAGAAATCAAGGCTGTCGGTACCATCAGCGCGAACGGCGATGTCACCGTCGGAACAATGCTATCCGATGCGCTCGAAAAGGTCGGTAAAGACGGCGTCATCACGGTGGAAGAATCCAACACCATGAAAACCGAGTTCGAACTCGTGGAAGGCATGCAGTTTGACCGCGGTTATATTTCTCCTTATTTTGTGACAGATGCTGAACGCATGGAAGCGGTCGTAAAAGAACCGTACATTCTTCTTTACGAAAAGAAGATTTCGGCCATCAAGGATTTGGTTCCGCTTCTTGAGAAAGTGGCCCGCTTGGGTAAACCGCTTGTGATCGTTGCCGAAGATATTGAAGGTGAAGCGCTCGCTACGCTTGTTGTGAATAAACTGCGCGGCGTCCTGAATGTGGCGGCTGTCAAGGCCCCGGGATTCGGCGACCGTCGTAAGGCGATGATGGAAGATATCGCCCTGCTCACCAAGGGTAAGTTTATCTCCGAGGACTTGGGTATCAAGCTTGAAAATATCGACGTCGATATGCTCGGCACTTGCCAACGCATTGTGATTGATAAGGACAATACCACAATCGTCGGCGGAGCCGGATCCAAGAAGGATATCAAAGGCCGCTGTGATCAGATTAAGTCTCAAATCGAAAAATCGGATTCTGAATATGACAAAGAAAAACTGCAGGAACGTCTCGCCAAATTGGCGGGCGGTGTCGCGGTGATCAAGGTCGGCGCGGCCACCGAAGTTGAAATGAAAGAAAAAAAGGCGCGCATGGAAGATGCGCTGCATGCCACCCGCGCTGCGGTGGAAGAAGGTATTGTTCCGGGCGGCGGCGTTGCTTTTCTGCGGTCGATTCCTTCGCTTGATGAAGTCAAAGCCAAAGGCGATGAAGCAACCGGAGTCCAGATTGTCAGGCGCGCTTTGGAAGAACCGTGCCGGCGCATCGCTGAAAATGCCGGTTTTGACGGCTCTGTCATCGTGAAAAAGGTCCTGGAAGGCAAAGGATCTTTCGGCTACAACGCCGAAACGGGCGAATTCGGCGACTTGGTCGAACAAGG
This sequence comes from Candidatus Omnitrophota bacterium, assembly GCA_041585205.1. GTDB lineage: Bacteria > Omnitrophota > Omnitrophia > Omnitrophales > Aquincolibacteriaceae > JBFHCO01. The sequence goes on from JBFHCO010000082.1 coordinate 7,134, forward strand.
CGTCATTGACCCGACCAAAGTCGTGCGCTCGGCCATTGAAAACGCTTCGAGCATTGCCGGACTTCTCATCACCACGGAGTGCGCCGTGAGCGATAAACAAAAAGAGGAAGAGGAAGGCGACAAGAAGAAAAAGAAAAGCGCTTATTCGGGCAGCATTGAATAAGCGATTGGCAGATGAAATAAAAGCCGGTTCCTTACGGGGAACCGGCTTTTTTTATGCCGTTTCGAGGATCAGCGTCTTTAAATAGCGGCCTTCCGGAAAAGCCAATAAGTCTGTGTGATCGAAGGGCTGGCCTAATGTTTTGATAACACGCGGATTCTTGCCTGATTTCCCCGCCGCGATACGCACGGCACTGCGGAAATCCTCATGTGTCACAACTCCTGAGCAGGAACTGGTCACCAACATTCCGCCGGGCGCGGTCAGCGCAAGTGCTAAAGTATTGATCCGCATATAAGCCTCAAGGGCCGTACGCCTTTTATCGAGCGTTTTAGCGAAGGCCGGCGGGTCGCAAATCACCAGATCATATTTTTTCTGCTGCCTTTTCTGATCCTGGCAAAATTCAAAAACATCCCCTTCGACAAAAAGAAAGCGTTTCTCCTCGGGATTCAATCCATTCAACTGAAAATGTGATTGGGCAAGCTGTAAGGCCTCAAGGGAAGCGTCCACGCTCGTGACCGATTGAGCTTCTCCGGCCGCGGCATAAACACTGAATGCGCCCGTATAGCTGAATAAATTTAAAACGCTTTTCCCGCGCGCTAAGAAACGCACCGCCTGCCGCGCCTCGCGCTGATCCAGATAAAATCCCGTCTTTTGACCGGATAAAACATCCGCCGAAAACTTTAAACCCTGCTCGCTGAAAGGAACCGGACCTTTCACCTCCCCCGTGTGAACTTGCGTGGTTCCGCTCTTTAAACCTTCACGCTTGCGGATATTCAAATCCGAACGCTCGATGACGGCGCCGGGTTCAAAGGCTTCCTTCAGCGCCTCAATGATCCATGGGCGGAAGCGATCCATGCCCGCTGTATGAATTTGAAAAACAAAAACATCTTCATAACGGTCCACGATCAACCCCGGAAGGCCGTCTGCATCACCATGCACTACGCGGTAAGCGGTGGTTTCGGCGGGTAAATACTTAGTCTTCATGCGGGCTAACGCTTGAATCCGGCTCTTGAAAAATGTTTGGTCAATCTCAACAGCGGGGTCACGCGTGATGATACGGACACGGATGGAGGTGAGCGGGTTATAAATTCCCCGCCCCAAATAATCCCCTTGAGCCGAAAGGACGCTTACCAACGCACCGGGCTCCGCCTGAATATCACGCTCCAACGCGTTTGAGAAAACCCA
>JBFHCO010000083.1:0-8387 GCA_041585205.1 Candidatus Omnitrophota bacterium
AACGCCCCGATCCAGGGTTCGGCCGCGGACCTGATTAAGCTGGCCATGATTGCGGTACAGAAGCGGATGGAACGAGAGTCCGTCGAGACTCTCATGATCATGCAAGTTCACGATGAATTGGTTTTTGATGTGCCGGCTCATGAAGCCGACAAGATGACGACGCTCGTTCGGGAAGAAATGGAAGGCGTCTATCAATTGAGAGTTCCGTTGAAGGCAGATACCTTTGTGGGTGATTCGTGGTACAAGGATTGATTCCGGGAGCGCCTGGAAAAACGATCATAGGTCTGACTGGAAGTTTCGGATCCGGTAAAAGCACCGTTGCCCATTTTTTTGAAGAATTGGGCGCGAGCGTGATTGATGCCGATAAACTCGCGCATGAAGCTTTGATGCCGGGTACACAGACATTTGAGGCCATTTCTCGGTCTTTTAAAGAGGCTCTATCCGTTGACGGTCGAGCTGTCGTCCATAAAAAATTGGCGGAGCTCGTATTTCATGACGGAGAGAAAAAGAAAAAACTCGAATCGATTGTGCATCCTTATGTTTTTAAAAGAATCTTGGAAGAAATCACCCAATGCGAAGAATCGATTGTGATTGTGGAAGTCCCGTTGCTGTATGAGACGGGGTACGACAAATTTTGCCACAAGGTGATCGTGGTGGAAGCGCCTGAAGATATGATCGACAAGCGCTTAGCGGATAAGGGGTTTACGCACGATGAAATTCAAGCGCGCCGTGCATCCCAAATACCCATGGAAGAAAAGACAAAGCGCGCGGATATGATCATTCACAATTTAAATACGTTTCAGCAAACCCGCAATGAAGTGGAGAAAGCGTGGAAGCAACTTCATTCATTGCCAAAAGGAGATGTGAAAAAACAATGGCTAGAGAAAGAATGAATCCCAAAAGACCAGAAAACAGAAATCAACCGTCCGGCCCCAGCGCCATGCAAGAACCGAGACAGCAAACCGTGAAGGTTTCTGACAAGACCTTCGATGTGGCGAGTTTGAAAAAAATGAAAATCAGCGAATTGCATGAACTTGCTCATAAACTGAATCTCGGCTCGACGACGGGTATAAAAAAGCAGGACCTAATATTTAAAATTCTGCAAGGTCAATCTGCTCAATCCGGCGTTATGTTCGGGGAAGGTGTTCTGGAAATCCTGGAGGATGGGTTCGGATTTTTGCGTTCCCCGAATTATAATTATCTTCCTTCACCTGATGACATCTACGTTTCCCCGAGTCAAATCAGACGGTTCAACTTACGGACCGGTGACAGCGTCAGCGGTCAGATCCGCCCCCCGAAAGAAGGGGAACGTTATTTTGCGCTTTTGAAAGTTGAGCGCGTTAACTTCGAAGATCCCGAGAAAATCAAAGACAAGATTCCGTTCGATAATTTAACGCCCATTTATCCTGAAAACCGGTTTAATTTGGAGTCCGCGGCGGATGAAATCTCGATGCGTGTGATGGATCTTTTAACTCCGATCGGGGGAGGCCAGCGCGGTTTGATCGTAGCGCCGCCCTACAGCGGCAAAACGATTTTACTGCAAAAACTTGCCAACAGCATCACCAAGAATCATCCGGACACTTATCTGATTGTCTTGCTCATCGATGAGCGTCCCGAAGAAGTCACGGACATGCAGCGGTCCGTCCGAGGCGAAGTCATTTCCTCCACTTTTGATGAGCCCGCTGAACGCCACGTTCAAGTCGCTGAAATTGTGCTTGAAAAAGCAAAAAGACTTGTCGAGCACAAACGAAACGTCGTCATTTTGCTGGACAGCATCACGCGTCTGGCGCGAGCTTATAACACAGTCGTCCCGCATTCCGGTAAAATTCTCTCAGGAGGTGTGGATTCAAGCGCCTTGCATAAACCGAAACGGTTTTTTGGTGCGGCGCGCAATATCGAAGAAGGCGGCAGCTTGACGATCATCGCGACCGCCCTCGTCGACACCGGTTCGAGAATGGACGAAGTCATTTTTGAAGAATTTAAAGGAACGGGTAATATGGAATTGCAGCTGGATCGCAATCTCTTCCAGAAGCGTATTTATCCGGCCATTGACGTCAAAAAATCCAATACCCGCAAAGAAGATATGCTCATGCATCCCGATGAACTGAGCCGGGTTTGGATTTTAAGAAAAGTGCTTAATGAACTCAATCCCGCTGAAGCCATGGAACTTTTGGTGGACCGTCTCGGTAAAACGAAGACAAACGCAGAATTCCTGCTCAGCATGAACAAGGTGGAGAAATAAGATGAAAGAAAACATACATCCCAAATACGGACCCTCCGTCATTCAGTGCGCGTGCGGTAATGTGATTGAAACCAACAGCACGAAAGAACGCATTCAGGTTGAAATTTGTTCTGCTTGCCATCCCTTCTTCACGGGGCGGGAGAAAATGATCGATACGGCGGGTCGCATCGATCGGTTTAAGAAAAAATTCGGCGAACGTATGGCGTTGGGCAGTCAAAAGAAGCAAAAAAAGCCGGCTCAACCCGCTCGTCCAGCGAAACCGGCCGCGAAAGTTTCGTCGCATTCCGTCGGTGAAAAGCTCAAAAAGGCAAAGGAACAGCTTTCCGCGAAGCAAAAATGATTTTTATCGACCGTCTTCGAAAAATAAAGGAACGCTTCGCGGCTGTTGAAAGAGAGCTCAGCGATCCCGATATCGTCCGGAATCAGTCCCAATACCAAAAATTGACGAAAGAACTGGCCCAATTGCGTCCTATTACGGAAGCATTTGAAGAATATTGCCGCATCGAAAAGGAGCTTGCGGAACTTCGTCAAAGTCTTTCGGGAGCGGGTCTGGACGCGGATATGAAGAAGTTATACGAGGAAGAATCTCAAACGCTTCAGGGAAAAAGAGACCATTTGGTCACGGAGCTGGAAAATTTGCTGCTCCAAGAATCCGATGAGAAGCATTCCCGCGACGTTATCCTGGAAATCCGCGCCGGCACGGGCGGCGAAGAAGCCGCATTGTTTGCATCGGATCTTTTCAGAATGTATTCCAAGTATGCCGCAAATCATCGGTTGGGCGTCGAGATCATGAACGCGAACCCGACGGGAAAAGGCGGGTTTAAAGAAATTATTTTTAGCGTAACGGGTTCCGGAGTTTACAACTTACTTAAATACGAAAGCGGTATTCACCGCGTCCAGCGGGTTCCTGAAACCGAATCAAGCGGTCGTATTCACACTTCCGCCGTAACCGTAGCCGTTCTCGTTGAAGCGGACGAAACGGAAATCCAAATCGAGCCGAAGGATCTGCGTATCGACGTCTTCCGCGCCTCGGGAGCGGGAGGCCAGCACGTGAATAAAACAGAATCCGCGGTTCGTATCACCCATATTCCCAGCGGGTTTGTTGTCAGCTGCCAGGATGAGCGTTCTCAGCATAAAAATAAGGTGAAAGCGATGCGCGTCTTAAGGGCCCGCTTGTATGAAATGAAACAACAGCAGCATCAGCAGGAAATGGCCAAGGCCCGCAAGCAACAGGTCGGAAGCGGCGATAGATCAGGTAAAATAAGGACTTATAACTTTCCGGATAAACGGGTTACAGACCACCGAATCGGTTTGACTTTGCATGATCTCGATGATATTTTAGACGGCCATTTGGACGGCATTGTTCAGGCGCTCGCTCAGCATGAGAGAACTCAGAAGCTGACGAATGCAGCATAATGGCACACCTCTCAGAACGGATTCAAGTCGCTCATTTGCCGATTAGGTCCGAGTTGGATGAAACCATCGAAACGCTGCTTGCGTGGGGCCGGGGTGAGCTTGAAACCCTCGAAGCCGGTGAATCTCAAACCGAAGCAGAGTGGATGTTGGCGGATGCGATTCATTGTGGGCGCGCACAGCTTTATCTAAGGGCCAATCAAAGGGTTCCCGAACAGACCGCACAGAGGTACCGGGCCTGTATAAACAATAGGAAGCAGGGCGTTCCCCTGGCTTATATCCTTGGAAAAGCTTATTTTTGGAATGAAGACTTAAAAGTCGGGCCAGGCTGTTTGATCCCCCGGCCTGAAACGGAAATATTGATCGAATGTTTTATCGAACACGGCCCTTATAGCAAAGAAAGCTCTTTTTCATTTTTAGATTTGGCTGCGGGTTCAGGAGCGATTGCGATTGCGTTGCTCAGGAATTTTAGGAACGCAACGGCCACGCTTTCCGACAGTTCCATCGAAGCGCTGGATTTCGCCAGGCAAAATGTAAACCATTACGCGCTTGAAAATCGAGCGACGATCATCCGATCGGATTTATTTAAATCCTTATCGGATCAAGCGTGGGATCTCATCGTTTCCAATCCTCCTTATTTGTCTGCGGCGGATTGGAAATGCATTCAGCCGGAACTTTTGAAAGAACCGAAGCTGGCTTTGGACGGCGGCGTGGACGGCCTGGATTTTTATCGAAGCATTGCACAACAAGCGGCGGCTTTTTTGAACCCTGACGGATGGTTGCTTCTTGAAATCGGTCACACTCAAGCGCATTCCGTGATCCGGCTTTGCGAAGCCGGCCAATTTAAAAATATTCAGTGTTTTAAAGATCACGCAGGTTGTGACCGCGCGGTGATCGCTCAAAAAAGTTAACCGATGGATAAAATTGTTGTTCGTGGCGGCGCTAAATTAAATGGGGAAGTAACGCTTTCAGGCGCGAAAAACGCAGCATTGCCCATCATGGCGGCCGCTTTGCTTTCACAGGAAGAATCGATCATTGAAAACGTCCCGAACCTCCGTGATATTCAAACGATGGTTAAGCTTTTGCGCTCGCTTGGTGCAAAAGTTCATTATGACAAGGAAGTGCTGACCATCCGCACGGGTACGTATCTGAATCCGGTGGCACCTTATCGGCTCGTAAGCACCATGCGGGCTTCCGTATGCGTTCTGGGTCCTTTACTGGCGCGCACCGGGCATGCGGAAGTATCCATTCCGGGGGGTTGCGTCATTGGGCCTCGACCGATCGACCTTCACTTAAAAGGCCTTCAGGCTCTTGGTTCAGAAATCGAAATCAGACACGGCTATGTTTACGCCAGGGCCAAGAAAAAACTCCGCGGTGCGGATATTTACTTGGGCGGCGCCTTCGGTTCATCTGTTTTAGCGACGGGTAATGTCATGATGGCCGCGACGCTTGCGAACGGAATGACCTCAATTGAAAATGCGGCCTGCGAACCCGAAGTCGTTGATCTGGCTTGTTTTTTAAAAAAAATGGGAGCACGAATTACGGGGGAAGGGTCCCCGCGCATTCAGATTGAAGGGGTTAAAAAGCTGCGGGGAGCGAAACATTCCATTATTCCCGATCGGATTGAAGCCGGGACGTTTATGTGTGCCGCGGCCATAACGGGCGGCGATGTTTTGGTGCGCAAGGTCGAACCGTCGCATCAGAATGCTTTGATGGATAAATTACTGCAAACGGGCGTAAAAATACAGAAGGGTAAAAATACGCTTCGTGTCCGGCGCAATGGGACGTTGAAGCCCGTGGATGTTACCACCCTTCCTTATCCGGGTTTTCCGACCGATTTGCAGGCCCAGATGATGGCGCTCATGGCGGTGACACCCGGCATTAGCGTAATCACAGAAAAAATCTATCCGGACCGGTTTATGCATGTGAGCGAAATGAACCGTATGGGTTCTAAGATCTTTTTGGAAGGACCGAGCGCGATCGTTCACGGAGTTAAACGGTTGAGCGGAGCGCCTGTAATGGCATCCGATTTGAGAGCGAGTGCGGCATTGATTTTGGCGGGTCTCACAGCTGAAGGGGCGACGGAAGTTCACCGCGTCTATCATTTGGATAGAGGTTACAGTCAAATTGAGAAAAAATTTATGTCTTTAGGAGCAAAGATTAAAAGAGAAAAGGAAGATAAGTAAACACGTAAAGGAAACTCAAAGGAGGCAACTTTGGCGGTAAAAATTCGTTTAAAACGTTTTGGCAGCATGAACCAACCGAAATGGCGCATCGTTGTTGCGGATACAAAGTCTCCGCGCGATGGACGCTTCATCGAGGAAATCGGATATTATGACCCGCTGCCAATCCGCGAAAAAATTGAAATTAACAAAGACCGTTTGGATTACTGGTTGAAACAGGGGGCTCAACTCACTGTTTCTCTCAAGGCGCTCTTAAAGCGAGCCGGTAAATCAGCCGCGAAGAAATCTGCTTAACTAGATTCATCGTATGAGCCTGAAAATCGATCTTGTAACGCTTTTCCCGAAGTTCTATGAAAGCCCGCTGCAAGAATCGATTTTGAAACGCGCCCAAAAAGAGCGGCAAATTCGTATTACCGTGCATAATCTCAGGGATTATACTCGGGATAAACACCGTACGGCGGATGACAAACCCTTCGGCGGGGGCGCCGGCATGCTGATGAAGCCCGAACCGATCTTTGAATGTGTCGAGGCTATTCGAGAGAAGGGATGGGTGGTTTTGATGGACCCCCGAGGGCGTCCCTTTGATCAATCGGCCGCGTGGGCGCTTGCTAAAAAAAAGCACATTATCTTGATCGCCGGACATTATGAAGGCGTTGATCAGCGCGTCCGGGATCATTTGATCGATGAAGAGATTTCGGTCGGAGACTTTGTCACCATGGGGGGCGAAGCGCCGGCCCTATGCGTGGTGGAAGCCGTGGTCAGACTTATACCGGGAGTTTTGGGAAACGCGGATTCTCTGACACACGAAAGCCATCACACGGACTTTTTAGAATATCCTCAATATACTCGTCCGCGGGATTTTCGAGGTTGGAAAGTGCCTGAAGTTCTGGTCTCGGGTCATCATGAAGAAGTTCGTAAGTGGCGTGAAAATGCCGCCAAAAAAATCACGCACAAAAAGCGACCTAATTTATCGAAGAAGAAAAGAAATCCTAAATCAATTTGAGCAAGGAGGACAGGAAGGTGAAATCAACTGCTGCTGTGGACAAAGAAGTGATGAAAGGGAAGGTTCCCGAATTTCGCGTGGGAGATACTTTAAAAGTTTATCTGCGCGTGAAGGAAGGCGATAAAACGCGCACGCAGATTTTCGAAGGAATTTGCATCCGCCGTCGCGGGAGCAAAGCAGGCGCAAGTTTTACCGTGCTTAAAGAGACCCACGGAGATATCGTGGAAAAAATATTCCCTCTATACTCACCGACGGTCGAGAAAATTTCTGTGAGTCGTAAAGGAAAAGCTCGCAGAGCGAAGCTGTATCATTTGAGATCGAAATAAGCCGTTTCAGTATGGGATCACACGATCCTTCCCCGCTTTTGGCTTTCGACGAAAAAGCAAAAGGGGGGCATGTGAAATGGATTGCCGGCATCGATGAAGCGGGGCGGGGGCCGTTAGCCGGGCCGGTTGTGGCGGCTGCCGTGATTTTGTTTCGACGGTCTTCGTTGAACGGACTGAACGATTCTAAAAAAGTTGCGCCTTTCCGCCGTCTTCAGCTTTATCAGGAAATCATTCGTCACAGTATCGTGGGGTTGGGCATTGCGGGCGAGCGGGAAATTGATGCATTGAACATATATCAAGCGTCGCGTCTGGCGATGAAACGTGCCGTACATGCGTTGGCAAGAACGCCGGATTTGCTGTTAATCGATGGTAATTTAAAGCTCGACGTGCCTTTGTCGCAGAAACCGGTGATCGGCGGCGACCGACTCTCCGCCAGCATTGCGGCGGCCTCCATCCTTGCCAAAGTCTATCGGGACGCTTGGATGACGGATTTGGACCGATTTTATCCGGAATACGGATTTAAATTCCACAAAGGGTATCCGACGCCGGACCATTTAAAACGGTTGAAAGAAGCAGGGCCCTCTGCAGTACATAGAAAGAGCTTTGCTCCGGTACGAGAGGCGCTGGGCATGACTGAGAAGTGCAAATATGATGAAACCACGACGCCTTGACCCTGCGCAAGGGAACTTTCAGCTTCCTTTAGGCGATCGCGGAGAGATGATCGCCTGGAATTATTTGATTCAGCGCGGATATCGGCTGCTTGAAAAAAATTACCGGTGCCGCATCGGTGAAGTGGATGTGATTGCGAAGAAAGGCAAACGGATTGCCTTTATCGAGGTTAAGACAAGATCAAGTGACCGTTACGGAACTCCGAGCGAAGCTGTTCACGCGCAGAAACAAAAAAAAATGGCGCGGCTCGCAGAATGGTATTTAAAAGAAAAAAAAATCATCCAGGCGCCGGTTTCTTTTGATGTCGTAGAAGTAAAATGGGATCTGAAAAGCCCGCAAATCCGATTAATCGAAAACGCCTTTTCTTTAGACGAAAGTTTTTTTTGAAGCTTATGTTCCAGAAATTATACAAATCGGTGATTCAACCGGTCATTGAAATTCGGCCTCATGAGAGATTAAAAACTTTTCTCATGTTCGGCTATTTCTTCTTCACAATTTCCCTCGTCTATATTCTCAAACCCGTCCGTAACTCCTTGTTCTTGGACGAATTG
>JBFHCO010000084.1:0-8338 GCA_041585205.1 Candidatus Omnitrophota bacterium
TAAATCTTTTATTTTATCTTCGCCTGCCAGGTCATCGAGCTCATTTTCTCTGCCCTTGATGAGGTCTATCACTCTTTTTAACTCTTGATAACCCTTTTCGTCGGGCGCGGGTAAAAGTTCTTCCAAATCATCGAAGTTTTCATTTCTGCGCATTTCCGATCTTGAATGAAAAGAGGCGGTGATTAGGGCGCCTTGGGCGAGGGATAAATCGGACGCCAAATCCGGTTTGAGTTTAATGGCGTTGCCATGATGTTCGATGCGCAGATGGGTGACTTCATCGACGATTCTGCCTTCGAGGGTCAAAATCGCTTCAAGGGCTTTGCCCAGCGTAACGCCTTCCGTGCGCGTGGTGTAATTGACATAGATCTTATGCCATCCGTCATGATATTGAACAAGCTGATTGGCTTCTTCCCGGCTCATGGCGCGGATTTCAGACCGAAGCGAACCCTGCAGGATACGTCGCGAACCTTTTTGGACTAGAGTAAGCCGCATGCGCGGAGAAATTCCCAAAAAGCCCGGCAGCTCACGGGCCAGCATATCCCCCAGATTCAGAGCTACTTCGGAATAAGGGTCACGGGTGATAACCGCCATGTCGATCGGAAGTCCATAAGACCATTGAAAGGCATGAATGCCGGTATATTCTTCCGCCCATTGATTGACCGCCTCCGCGAATTCGTCCCAGCTATCGATCGGCCGCTCAGCCAGAGTCCTGCTTTGACTTCGCACTTCGGATCTTTTAATCGCCAAGCTGATTTTCAGAACGGTTCCGGCAGGGATGGTTTTTTGCAGGTCAATTTGGGTATTTTCATAATGATTTTTGCTTCCCCGCTTCTTGGGGTCGACATCCGCAAAGGCAAATTCCCAATGCGTATTCAATCCGGATCGGTTCATGAACTCCGCCAACGTTCCGTCTTCGATGAAAACTACACGCGTGCGCAGGCCCCACAAGTGCCCCTTCCCGGTCTCACCCCGGCTGACTTCAAATATTTTAGCCAGTGCGCCTTCTTCCCGCGGAATCAGCATATCCTGATTCGGGACAAGAACATCCCGCGGCGCAAAGGACCTTCCCGCAAGACGCGTCTCCAGTTTGGCCAGCCCCATCACCACCGAACCGCCCAGCAAATAAATCCGCGCATCCCCTTGCGCCAACTTTTCAAAGTCGGCCATGCGTAATCCCAATCGATGCCCCAGTTTGTTTGCAGCGCCGTCCTCTCTTTGAAAGAGCGAATATCCGACCAGCGCCTGTTGGCCCTGCACTTCCTGCACTCCGGTCACTCGGAGGAGGACCGGAAAGCTGAATGAATTCTGCGCATCATAAAGCGCGATTTTGTCTTTTTGATCCGGACCAGGCTTGACCGTGATATCCGGATCGTTAAGCCCGACATTAAAAAAGAGAATGTTGCCCGGGCGCAGGGCCTTTAAGTTCAGAATGTCATTTTGCTGAAGGCTGCCCACCCACGAAGTGGACCCCAGCATCCGGATGACATTGATCGCCTTGGTCGCTCGCTCCGTCGTCTCGCGGCTTTTCCGGACGATTTCCTGAACGGCCTGATTGTTCAGGTCGAGCTCGGGGAAATAAGTCTCCGCCTTTTGATAGCGAGGATCATAATCGCTTAAGCGAATTTCTTTTAGAATTTCCAAATAATCGGCGATATCGGTCGACATCTCGCCGGATGCGCTCCGCAGTTCGGAGCGAGGCGCGGATGGAGACGAGGACATCTCGGAGCGTTTTGTCAAATAAGCGTAGGCGCGCGCGGGAAACGATGTGTCGGTACCTTCGGCGTAATAATAGGAGGGGAAATTTTTGGGCAACGCGTCCCACATTAAATTATAAGAATAGCCTTGAATGGTATGGGTTCCATGGTTTTTATAAATGACACGATAATCCGCTCTGTCGTCGAAACGCTTGAATGCCTTCTCGAGTTTTTTCGCATAATCGCTTGAATCCGTCACGACGTGAAGCGTTCCGCCGGGTCGCAGGCGCGAAAAGAGTTTTTCCCATACTTCGGGTGTTTCCGGATGAATCGTCATGCCTTGAGGACTTGCAATATCGAATGGAAAGAAAATATGAATGGCGGAAAGCTGATTTTCGGCAAATACCTGCGTCACCAGTTCGCGTGCATCGCCCGCCAGAACGGCAAAGGGAAGTGTTTTGGCAAGATCTCCGTTTCTGTCTTTCATGGAATTCTCAGCCGCATAGGTGTAATCCACTTCGTAAGGCAAGGTGATCCCGACAATCCCGCCCGTGAATTCGTCATCCTCGATAAACTGCTTGGAGCGGTCAACTAAAAACCTGCCGACACCGGGGCCGATTTCAAGCTCGAGGGGTGCCTTGGGATCTACAAAGTCAAAATGTTCCGGCCAGAACTTTTGAGGATCCGCGATTCGGTCCGAATCAATCACGTACCGTGCTTTCCAATCGGCTGATTTACCTCTTACCTCTGCGCGTTGAACCGGCGCATCGGCGGCCATGGGTACATAAGCCTGCGCATAGATGCGCGGTTCCTGCAGCAAGCTGGCTGCCGCCACGGTATGGCGTGCATTCGGAATGCGCAGAATCACCGTATTCAAATCGGATGAAGACGCCGCCATGGGAGCTTTCAACGTCATTTTGAGTGAATTAAAATCAGATTGTGCGGGAAGAACATTCAGTCTATGCGATATAACCGGATGATCTTCAAAAGCCGCATAGAGTTCTTGAAAAATCGACTCGCGTGTCGCGCGCGCTATCCGCGATAAACGCGGCACGCCGGTTTCAAGCAGCGACTTGATAAAAACGGATTCCTGTTTGGTTAAGGGAATTTCCGAATTCCGGTTTTTACCGCGATACACCGACAGATCGCCATGCTCATTACGCAGCACCTTGTGATAGAGCTGGTCATCGTCCATGTGCGTGATGCGCGGTTGAATCACCGCATACCCCAGTCCCCGCATCTGCATTACGCGGATCAGGCCCGGCGTGTGAAACCCACCCGCCATCAAAATATTCAAATGGCCGGAACGCGCCTCTTTAAGCGCATTTTCGAGCAACGCCTTATCGCGCATTTCGGCCAATGTATAAAACCGATGCGCCGCTTCAACATAGGTTTGAATTTCATTCCCGATTTGAAGCGCGGCATGATTTTCCCTGTCTTTAAATTCATCGGGCGTGAGTTCAAGGCGCAGCATTTTTTCAAGATGATCATAAGCCTGCAGCTTGCGCACAAGCGTTTGTGCGGCTTCGGAGTCGGCCAAGCGGGAGAGGATCCAGGTTTCGAGCATTTCTATTTCCTGAAACAGCCCTTTCGCATCGATTTCGCTCCGGAAAATGGTCAGGGCCATATGTCTTATAAAGTGAGGATAATTTTCGAGTTGAACGGGTGCTTTCAAATCCTGAAGCATGCGCCAAACCGTTTCAATGTCCGAGCGCGGCGCGGATGAATCCGTTAAATTCCGCAGGAGCCCTATAATCGTCTCAGCTTGCCCCGTACGTTGCAGTTCACGCACGATTCCTTCCAGATCTTTTTCAGCACGTTTTGGGTCATATGCCTTTTCAATCTCCTTGACCGCGAGCACGCGCGCATAATGAGGAAAGCGGATTTGCTCAAAGGGTACTTTTAAGTCTAAGCCGAGATGTTTTTGAACGGATTTGGAAAGATAATCGATGTAACTCATCAGCTGCGGCGAAGACATCTGACGGCCATAGCGCCCGTCTTTGCGGCGCGACTTTTCCTGCATAAAATCCCTTAAGGCGGGCTGAAAAGTTTTGGATATCTCATTTTCTAATTCCAGGCGGAAGGGTTCAAGCAGCGCGTCTATTTTATGGCGTTCATCCAGAAAGCGGCGATAAATCCCGAGATTCTCACGGTAAAGATCCGCCGTCTCCACGCCGGTTACTTTGACCTCGGCATTCCCCCGCTTGTAATTTTCCCAGGCGAATTGTTCGGCGCCGCTTAATTCCCCTTTTTGCGCCAGATCTTCGACAATCGCGTCATTGATATCCGCATGAGCGGTAAAGAAATCGAGATATTCGGGGTGCAGATCACCGGCCGCGCCCTCGAGGAGGAGGTGGACGGGCCGGTTGTCTGCTTTTCGCTCTTCTAACCATTGAATGATGGCTTGAATTTTTTCCTGCGCGGACGGATTGGCGTGGGCGTCCTGTATATGAATGATAAAAGGGTCTTTGCCGTAGGCGTATTGCTCCACGGTGCCGAGATCCTGCGGCAGCTCAAAAGGTGCGGGCCGCTCTTCGGCAAGCAGGGCTTCCTGCCGCGGCGTTAACGTGCTTTGAGCCCAGACAGAGGCATCGCCCACAACGGTGGTCCATAAAAAGACCCACGCGGTGATACCGGCAATTTTCCTTAACCATGTTTTGTTGCGTTGCATAATCCTTTATCCTTAATGCGTTCAAACCGCATAAGTTGATCCCGGAGGAGAGGCGGCGGCCTCCACAAACCACCTCTCCCACGGAATCACGCCAGGGATTATGCTGAACGTTGAATTTGTTCTGCCGCCTGCAGACTGATCGTCATGATCTCGGCAAGCGTGATGTGGCGGACATTTTCCATCGAGATGGAGTCGCGTCCAACCACGCTGATGCGTCCCGACGCCAATTCGGGTACGACATCGAGTAAAGCGGCCTTCAAGTACTCCGGACGGATTCGATCCGAATCGCCGGTTACAAACTGAACCATGTCATCGACGCGGACACCGCTCGCACGCACTTCATCCGTTTCGATGAAGGCGCTGACGAAGTCTTCGAGGCTGGTCGCGCCGAATTCGGGCACGATCAAGCGTCCGACTTCGACGGCCTCGGAGAATGTTTGCTTTAAGGCATTGCGCTGTTTCTGATTGGCGCCCGCGATCACCAAGGTGACCTGCGGCGACAATTTTTCATCAATCCACGATTGAATGATGGCGCTATCATCCGTCTGGCCGGCTTCATAAATCAGGAAGCCCGGCGCGTCGGGATAAATACCCAGCTCAGCGGCTTTCAGGTCGACGACATTGCGAATCGCTTCAACGATATCAATGCCCAATGCAAGCGCCTGTTCTTCAACCTGTAAGATTTGATTCTTTTCAATTTCAAACCGCTGCGTCTGCACCGCGTGATGCGCGTCTTTATACTGTTCAATATTCGGCATACGTAATTCAGAACGGGCATCTGTATCCGATTTCAAATCCTGTTCAGAAAGCTTATTGAGCTCCTCTGTAAGAAGCTGCATTGACCGCATCCTGGAATCAATATCCCGACTGACTGCATCTATTTGGTCTTGTAGGCTTTGAATTCGACGGACACTAAGATCATTCACCTCTCCGGATACTTCCGTGTAAACGTTTGAAACAGTCACGGCGTTGCCATATTCCTTTTTTAAGCGAGCAATTTGCGTTTGATCATGATCGAGTTGTTCCATAAGATCATCCATCTGAGAGCGCAACGTTTGTATACGTTCTTCGTTTGACTTCTCGCGCACCTCCGAACGTTTTGCTTCTTCAATGATTTTCGCACGGTACAAAATGGCCGTAATCTCCTCATGATCTTTGTTGCGGAAATCCAAATCAATGACTTTGGCGAATATGCCGCCACCGGGGACATAAATCCGAATCCCCTGCGGGTTCACGTCAATTTCATGGCTGACACCCGCTTCATCCACAAATTGATAAGTGTCGGTTCGATCCATACTCGAAATCAATTTAATATTGCTTTGGGGAACGGCTTTGAGGCTCTCGAGCAATTGCTTCACCTTTTCATTGGCTTTTTTAGTCATGAATTCATCGCTTGTCCGTACTTCCGAGCGGGCACCTGAAACTTGTGTTTCAGGTACCGCAATCTTTCGAAGTTCTTGACGAACTTCGGAGCGGGAAATCGTTTTCAGAGCATCGACTAAAAGCAGGTATTTTTCCATAAAGCCGGAGGCGTTGGTCCAAGGTAATTCCCCGCTTTCAATAGGAAATAAATCGTTCATCAAATTTTCAATATATTTTTGTAGATTCTCATTCAAACCATTCTCTTTGAATAACCGCTTAATATTTTCGATGTCTTTCGACGTGTCATTCGGAAGGTAGAGCGTCGCCATACGCATGAACCGCAAATAATTCATGGCGTATTGCGGGACAAGTATTTCATAATCACCGAACAATCCTTTAATGTGCCTTTCTGCGGAATCCACTGCAACCCTCAGAACCTCGCGGACACCATGTTCAAACCCCTCCTGAAGCTGCTGGCGCAGAACCCAATCGTCGACCAGAGCATGAAGCAGTAATGCGCCGGGGCCTCCGACCCGTGATTGTATAAAGTCTGGAAGATTAATCAGCGCATTCCAATCTTCGTTCTTAACGAATTGCCTGCCTATGACCAGCATTCTGGACATACTACGATAAATAATGATCGCAACATCCTCCGTTATAGTGCGGTCATAAATCTCTTCTGGCAGCATCAGCAAATACCCATTACCGAGCACCGTCCCCGGAGCCCGCGCAAGTAAAGGTTTTAAACTCTCTCTAAGATCTCGGTCAATCACAAGCGCTCGAAATTGCTTGTCCGTAAACAGTACATAAAGTTGGCGGTCCTTTGACAATTCTAAATTCCTGACAATTTCAGGGTCTGTTGAAAATATTTGTTTAGTACTGTTTTTGATATGCGGATCTAGGATGTCTGCAAAAAGAAAATTGATATATTCTTCGTTATTTCTGATTTCGGATCGGACAGGATTTTTCGTACGGATGTCGCGTTTGAAGCCTTCCATCAAGTTGCCCGTTTCGCGGTTGTAGGTTTCAATCGCCTGATCAAAGACGTTTTGATTGCCGGTTTTAATTACCTGATTCAAGGAATCATTCAATTTGCCGATTTGTTCGACAAAGTAACTGACCTGGCCCTCTTCAAGCGGCGTGATTTTCTGCACCTTCCCTTTGAGCTCCGCGTCTTCCAATTGCTTACTCACATTGATCAGGACTTTGCGTGTCGCAAAATCCACCATAATGTCTTTGACTAAAATCGGCGGCTGATTGGCCTGATCGCGCGCGGCCTGCAGCTTGTCATAATTTTCCGCGTGGAAGCTGGCGTCCCCTACCTGAAAAGCGGGCACGATTTGCGGCAAAAGCGGCTTTGCTTCAAGCCCGCCGATCACAAGTTCCGCAAGATAGGTCACAATCGGGCGCTTGGCCGCCAAATTACCGCCGGCCAGCTTGCCGTACGATTCGGCCGGATCAATTGCGGCATTCGGGCGCAGCTTTTTCACGGATTCACTCGGAATCATCTGTTCTTCCACCAAGGCTTTGAGCAGCACCCTGTGCGGGCTGTAAGGCGCGGCATACAGCGCTTCGACATTCATTTTGTTCCAGTCCGGTGCGCCTTCGAGCTTCCAGCTGAAATCAATCATCGCACCCATTTGAGGAATTCCAAGAATAACCGGTTTTCCATCTTTACTATCCTTGGCGACATCATGCGCAAGGCCGCGTATCAACCGCAAATGATTCATGTAGCGGCGAAGGTATGCGATGGTTGCATTCGGATCCGCATTCAAAATGGCGGCTTTAAGATTGCGCACATCCACCGCGGTTAAGGCTTTCGTGCCGTTTTCCGGGTCGCGCACCATCAGGCGGTAATAACGCGCCAGGCTTTCCACTTGCGCCGAAGACAATCCGCTGATCGGCCGGTCATCTTTCAAGCCCGGCAAGGAATTGGCGCCCGGCTGAATCGCGAACGGATGCGCTTCCTGCTTTTGAGCGGCGTTCACCGAATAAGCCGCAAGCAAGGACGTGGCCACACCGGCTAGTGCGGATTTCAAAAACTCTCTGCGACCTTCGTCGGTACGCAGCTCGGCCCTCGACTTGCCGCTCGGGCCGAACTGAGCTTGTCGAAGTTCGGAACGATTTTTATTGAACCGCTCCATTTCTCTCCACAAATAGTATTGCGTCACAAAGTTGATACCGTGATTGCCCGCTGCTTGCCGCAACTGGTCTTTCATCAATTGCCGCTGCTGCGAAAGCAGGAGGTTGTCATTGGGGTTTGCAATCATCCAATCCAAAAGGTCCTTCAATGCCAGCAAATGTTTTTTGCCCCACCACGGCAGCAGAACATAATGATCTGTCAGCGCTTTAATTTTATTCTCTTTAGCTCCCTGCGGCGCTTGAATAAACCCAAGCTGCCATTTTGTATACTTGAATAAGTGCTCTTTATAGACGATGCTCACAAGCCACATGCTGAACCCCAGTACAAAGGCAATGGTGCCAAGCCAGATAGCGTTATAGACAATCGCATTGAAGAACACGGCAAAGTGAGGTTGTAAATGCATCAATTCACCGATCAAGAGCTGAGAAGGCACGATGGTCGGGGCCACCCCGTCACCTGTCGGGACCA
>JBFHCO010000085.1:0-8288 GCA_041585205.1 Candidatus Omnitrophota bacterium
ATAGTGCCGGTTCATTACGCCGGCGTAGGCTGCGAAATGGATACTATTATGGCAGTTGCCGAACGTCATGGACTCTTTGTGGTGGAAGATGCCGCCCAGGGCATGATGAGCAGCTACAAGGGTAGGGCTCTCGGTAGTATCGGTCATCTGGGTGCGTTCAGCTTTCACGAAACCAAAAATTACACCAGTGGAGGTGAGGGCGGCTTGCTGATCATCAACGACAGTCGCTTCACAGAGCGCGCCGAAATCATTCGGGAAAAAGGTACCAACCGCAGCCAGTTCTTTCGTGGCATGGTAGATAAATACAGCTGGATAGACATTGGCAGTAGTTATCTGCCCAGCGACCTGCAGGCCGCCTATCTCTGGGGCCAGCTGGAAAAAGCGGATGAGATCAACAGTGTCCGATTGTCTGCCTGGCAATTCTACATGAACAAGCTTGCAATCCTGGCTCAGGAAGGCAAAGTTCAGCTGGCAACGCTGCCGCAGCACTGCCAGCACAACGCACATATGTTCTACCTGAAAGCTGCTGATCTTGTTGAGCGCAGCCAGTTACTTGAGCATCTCAAAAAAAACGAAATTTTGATTTCAGTTTGCCGGAGGAGTATAATTTAGTAGGTAAAACCTTATTGAAACAAAGGAGCAGTTTATGGTTTTATTTGCCGAAATGGAACCCGCGGATAAAGTCAAATTTCACGAACAAGTTATTGTTCCGACCGAAAGAAAAAGAAAAATCCTCATCATCGAAGATGATCATTCCACAAGCCACTTTCTTGCCTTAAGGCTCGAAAAACTCGGCTACGAAGTGATGTCCGAAGTTGACGGCATCAAAGGCCTCAGAAAAGCGAAATCGAAAAAACCGGACGTTATCATCCTTGACCTGATGCTCCCGCGGCTGGCCGGAGAGGAAATATGCCGCAACATCAAACAGGATTATGAAGAAGAAATTTCTTCCATCCCCGTCATTATGCTCACCGCCAAAACCGCGACGGTGGACCGGATCTACGGCAAAGTTCTCGGCGCGGACGCGTATATCACCAAACCCTTTGAATTTGACCAAGTCATCACAGAAATCAACCGCTGTCTTCAGGACAAAAGATCCGGTTAATCATTCCGAGCGGTAAAAAAAAGGGGGAGGGCGTCATGCAAAAAAATGAGCCCGATCCTGAAAATTATGCTGAATCAAAGATCGCAGGGCGGCTGATCTTTCATGCCCGCAAGGGAGCCCTGCGCGTCATCCCCTGGGAAGCGGATCTCGACACCTGGCAATTCACCCGGGTCGGCCCCGAAGCCGAAACCCTACTCGGATATCCTGTCGCGCGCTGGTATGAACCGCGTTTTTGGGTCGATCATATTCACCCCGCCGATCTGGAGTGGACCTCTCAGTTTTGCCGCAATACATCAAAAACCGCGGATAATTTCGAATTTGAATACCGCATGACCGCGGCCGACGGACGCGCGGTGTGGCTGCATGATATTGTTTCCGTCGTTCAGGGTCCGGACGGGAAAAAAAGCTTGCGCGGTTTCATGATCGACATCACCGAACGCAAACAAGCGGAAGAAAATGTCCTGAAGGCTTACGAAGAATTGGACCGGCGCGTTGAAGCGCGGACCAAAGAATTATCCGAAATCAACAACTTGCTGCAGACTGAAATCAAAGAACACCGCCTCGCGAAAAACGCCCTGCATGAAAACGAACTCCGGTACACCGAACTGTTTCGCGAAGCCCCCGACCCGATCATCACCTTGGATCCCACCGGCCGCATCGAATCCGTCAACTCCGCGGCGGAGCGGATTTCCGGATACGACGAGTCTGAATTGAAAGGAAGGCATTTTGCGACGACCGGGGTCCTGAAACCGTCTTCCTTAGCGATGGCGGTGGAAGAGTTTGAGCATACGTTGGCCGGTGATACCATGCGAGTTTTTGAGCTGGAAATGATACACAAGAACGGAACTTCTTTCACCGTCGAGGCCAATCCTCGCTTGATCCGGCAAAGCGGTATCCCTTCTTCGATTCAGGTCATCTTCCGGGATGTGACTCAGCGTAAAGTCAGTGAAGATCTTTTGCGCAAAAGCAAAGATCTTTTTCAGACTTTGGCGAAGGTTTCACCGGTCGGGATATTTCGCACGGATGCCGAAGGTCAGTGCATCTACGTCAATGAACGGGGGAGTGCCATTATAGGGATGTCCGTCTTCGAGGCTTTGGGAGAGGGGTGGGCCCGCAACGTGCATCCGGAGGATCGCGACCGTATAAAAAAAATGTGGTATGAATGTGTTCAGCAAGGGAAGGCGTTCAAAGCGGAATACCGTTTTCAAAGACCCGGAGGCGATGTCGCTTGGGTTTTGGGAGAGGTGATACCGGAGAGAGATCCCGGTCATAAAGTCATCGGTTATGTCGGTACGATTACCGATATCACCGAACAAAAACAAATAGAAGAAAAGCATAAGCAGCTTCAGCTGGCTCTCGAATATGCCGTGGACGGTATTTCCCGATTGAATACCGAAGGTAAATACACGTTCGTGAATCAAGCTTATGCGAATCTGATGGGCTACAAAGATCCCTCTGAATTAATCGGAAAGAAATGGGAAGTGACGGTCGCGCGTTCTGACCGACCGCGGGTTGGCAAAGCATATGAAATCATGCGGCAGACAGGCAAGGGAGAGTGCGAAGCCACAGCGGTGCGTAAAGACGGTTCCACGTTTCGCAAGCAAGTGGTGATGATCCGCGAATCCGGTCAAGCAGAAGGCGGCGGGCATTATTGTTTTATCAAAGACGTGACGGAGACCAAATACCGGGAAGCGCTTGAAATGAAATCAGAATTGATCACCATGATTTCACACGAACTGCGGACGCCACTGCATTCCTTGGGAGAAGGGATCAGCGTTGTGTTGGAGGGCGTGACCGGAGATATTAATCCGGAGCAGCGCGATGCCCTGTCGGTCGCCAAGGCTTCCGTCAAACGTTTGACCCGCATGTTAAATAACATACTCGATTTCGAAAAAATCGAAACTGTCAATGAAAGACTCCATATTACCGAGATCAATCTCAACGAGCTTATCGTCGAGGTGAACAATACGGTATCTCCTCTCGCCAAAAGCAGGAATTTAGCGTTGGTGTCGGAGCTGGATCAGGATCTGCCTCCCGTTCCCTGCGACCGTGACAAGATTTCCCAGGTGCTGATGAATCTGATGCACAATGCGGTGAAATTCACGAAAAAAGGCCAAATCACCGTCCGCTCGTCTCGCGAGAGGGATTATGCCAAAATATCCATCTCGGATACCGGCGTCGGGATTCGTAAAGACGACCTTAAAAAGATATTCCGACGGTTTGGACAACTCAAGGAGGCCAAACGAGTCGATCCGGCCGGAACGGGCCTCGGGCTTGCGATTTCGCGCAAGATCGTGGAGCGTCACGGCGGAGAGCTGTCGGTTGAATCCAAATTCGGCGCGGGCGCCTCTTTTTCGTTCACGTTGCCTCTCTCCATGCCCAATCATAAGGTGTGATCCCTGCGGGCCCGATATTTCGGCAGGGCGTTTTGGCAAATTTCTGATAAACTAGCCCCATGACCGTCTCCGGAGCGCGCGATTCGCAAACCCTCAAAGCCGAGCAGGCAAAGACGCTGGCCGCCCCGCGCCGCAACTACGGCCTGCTGGCCCAAATCCTCTTCGGCCTGCTGGATGTTTTCTACGGGGAGGGAAAGTCGCTAAAAAAATTCAAAGTCCTTGAAGTGATCGCGCGGGTGCCGTATCAATCCTGGGAGCATGTCGCCTATATCGCCATGACGCATACCTACCGCAAGCCCGAATTTGCCCGGCGCATTTTTGACTTCGTGATCGAATCCCGCCATCAGCAGGACAACGAACAGTGGCATCTTTTTATCCTGGAAGAAATGACGCAGCGCGAAGAAAAAAAGGAAAACTTCCTGCTCTACCGGCTGCTGCCGCAGGTCATGGCCTTTTTTTATTATCACATCAGCTGGCTGCTTTATGTCATCAAGCCCGACTGGAGTTATGCGTTGAACGCCGATTTTGAAGATCACGCCGAACATGAATACATGGAATTTGTGCGCGACACCCCGGATTTGGAAACGGCCCCGTTTGAAAGCCAATTTAAAAAAGATTACGGGGACTATGCCACGCAGGCGGATTTGTTCCGCAGTATCGGGCTGGATGAGCGTATGCACAAAGAAGAAAGTTTAAATCGGATTGAACAGGCTCGTTTTGCTTAAAGATGAAATCACCGGCCAAAATCCTTTTTATCGGAATTGACGCGGGCGAGAAGGATTTGATTCTCGCATGGGCGCGTGAAGGTAAGCTGCCCGCGATCGGCGGATTGCTGGACAAAGGTGTCTGCGGTATCACGGAAAGCCCCGAAGGGTTTTATGTCGGCGCCATTTGGCCCTCTTTTATGACCGCCTTATCGCCGGCCAAGCACCGACGCTATTGTCTCAAACAAATCCAAACCGGCACGTACCGGACTCGCCGTTTCGAAACTTCCCATTTAAAAGGAGACATGTTTTGGGACACGCTCAGCCGTGCGGGCCGCCGCGTCGCTGTGCTGGATGTGCCCAAGGCGCCGCTTTCAAATAAACTCAACGGGATTCAAATCATGGATTGGGCCACGCATGACGCCGAGGAGCCGCGCTTCAATGCCTTTCCGCAAAGTTTCCGAACGGAAATCGAGACGCGTTTCGGGCATGATGAAATCGGTTCCTGCGATGTGGTACGCCAAGATCCGGAGGAATTTATTGCCTTACGCGATGCTTTAATATCACGCACGCGCAAAAAAGGCGAGCTTTCCCGTTTTTTTCTGCGGCAGGGCGGCTGGGATTTATTTATGACGGTCTTTTGTGAAAGCCACTGCGCCGGTCATCAATTCTGGCATTTGATCGATACGGCCTATCCGCGCCATGATCCGGCCGTCGCGCAAAAGGTGGGAAATCCGCTGCTGGATGTTTACCGTCAGATTGATTCCGAAATCGGACAGCTCGTCGCGGAAGCCGGGCCCGGCTGCCGTGTCTTTCTTTTTGCGAGCCACGGCATGGGCCCGCATTATGAAGCTACCTTTATGCTGGATACCATGTTAAGGCGGCTTGATACCGCGGGCATGCGAAAACGCCGCAACTTTTCGGATAAGGTCCGGCTTTATCTGAGAAAGAAAATTGAACACTCCTTGAAGCGCCGTTTCGGGAACCGTTACCGGTATCAACGGAGCTTATGCACGTATTTTAAAGTGCCGAATAACACGGTTTTCGGCGGGGTGCGTATCAATGTGGCGGGACGCGAACCGTTCGGGTGGGTGCGCCCGGGGCGCGACTACGAAGAAACCTGTGCGGCCTTGACGGCAGATTTAATGACCTTCGTCAACCAAGCCACCGGCAAACCGCTGGTAAAACGCATCCTGCGCAGCCGCGATCTATTCCCCGGTGAAAAGGTAGACCATCTGCCTGACCTTTTGGTCGAGTGGAACCGCGAGGCGAATATCGAGACGGTTTATTCTCCGAAAACCGGCGTGATCCGGAAGTCATACAACGGTTGCCGTACCGGCGACCATAAAAGAGAAGGGTGTTTCATTGCATCTGGTCCCGGGGTCCGCGCCGGTCAATTTGCGGAACCGGTTTCCGTGACGGATATCGCCCCCACGCTGGCGGCCATGCTGGACACTTCCTTGCCGCAAGTCGAAGGCCGTTCCTTTTTGGAGAAAATCCGGAGTAAAGAAAAAGAAGTCAGTGAATTTGCGAGTTAGCGATTTATTTCCAGCAACGGGGAAACGAGCCGAGTCTCTAACTTATCAGCCATCATTCGCACAATACGCAAAGACAGTTACATGAGCATGCCTGCCTTCACGGAAAATAAATTCAAAACGACATTGACCGGCCTGACAATAAGCGCGGTCACGATCGCGATACTGGCCGCGGCCTTTCTCATCCGTTATGATTATTTTCTCAATCAGCTGAGAAGTTATAAGAATCACAAAGATACAAAAATCACGGAGTATCAAGACCGGAAATTTCCGGGACTCAATCCACGGCAGGCGATCAATTTAGGCTTCGCCCACGGGCAGGGCCATGCACCCGCCAGCAGTTACATCCACTTTCCAAGAGAAAAAACACCGGGAAAAATCCGGATCGGATTTTTTGGGTGTTCCTTCACCGTGGGGAGTGAAACTGCGCAAGGCCACGATTTTCCCTCGTTGCTTCAGAGGCGGTTGCGCGAGCAAGGCCGGGATGATATTGAAGTGATCAATTTCGGCGTGGGCAGTCATGGCACGCATCATGCGCATTTGATGTGGGAGTATCTGGGCCGCGAATATGATTTGGATTATGCGGTTTTTTTGATTTTTGATTTTCATGTCTCTCGTGACAGCAGTTTTATTTTTGACGGTCGGTTCTACAAGCCGCTGCGTGCGCGCTATGTCCTCAAAGGGGACGGTCTGGAATTGATCGAGGTATTGGGCCGCAATCGCCTGGAAGCGGCGAGAATTTACTATCAAATCATTCCGCCGTTGCAATATTTGCGCTATGACCGCTTGGCGCCGCCGGCCCTGCGCAGTCTCGTTCCCGTGGGCCGGGACTTGAAATTCAACCCGTTCTATTACAAATCCGATATGACGGCCGAAGATGAAATCCTTGAAACCTATGTCCGGTTATTCAGAGACCTTTCCGCCCGGGTCCGGCATGTGGTCGTCATAACGGTGGATGAATTCGGATCGCGTTTAAGCGAAGCGCTGGATCATTCCGGCATTGATTTTTTAAAAAGTGAAGCGAAGAAGTATTCAAAACAATTTCTCTATCAAGCCCCTGAGGGGCATCGCAGCGCCTTGGGCAATCAAGTGTTTGCCGACGAATTATTCGCCTTTTTGACCGGCGAAAAACAAGCCCGGATGGATTATCTGAAAATATCCGATACACACGATGCCAAGCGCAACCGCGGCGAACCGCTGCCGGATCCCTTGAGCAGCTATGCCTCCGTGCGTTTGGATATTCAAGGAAGTCCCGCCGCATCCTTTATCTACGGCACGGGCAACAGACTGAATGTTTATTACGGCGAATTCTATGATTTCAAAAAAAATAAAACGCAAAGTTTATTGCAGCTCACTTTCAGATTCGGGCGGTTTTTGCCCCTGCCTTTCCTGCTGGAGGACCGGACGCCCGTTTTTATTTCATTCCGGGCCGGAAAGCAAACTTACAAAATTCCTTTCGGCTATGTGGATACGGATCTGGGCGTGCTGGGGCGCGTGATTTTGGCGCATACCAATTCGCATAACGGACTTACGATACGCGATCAAGGTTGGGCCATGAAATTTTTCGAGAATTCCGTCCTAAAGGGAGTTTCATTTCAGTCAGCCGATGCCATCCGGGACGTAGAAATTTTACTGGGTAAAGAGGTGATCATGGAAGGGATTCAAAAAAATGAAAAATACATCAGTTTCCGGCCCCTGAAGACGATTTCCAAAAAATCGATCAAATTGCGCGCGACGGAAGGGCAGTATCCGGAGATGCGGCGGCTGGACCCTCCAAGCGGCAGTCTGCAATTGGCGCTTGAGCGCGAAGACGGTACGGTTGAACGCTATCCCACGTATCTGCAATATGAAATGTCTCCCTATGAGGGCGCGCCTTTTGAAAAACCCATCGGGGTTTCGCTATGAAAATACAATTCAAGTTCGGATCCGAAATATTTACGGCGACGCTGAAAGACACGCCTACGGCAATGAAACTGAAGGAAGCGCTGCCTTGCGAATCGAAGGTAGAGACGTGGGGCGAAGAAGTCTATTTTGAAGTGCCTGTTTCAGCGGCCTTGGAACCGGATGCCACCGACGTCGTGGAGCCAGGCACCGTGTGTTTTTGGTCGGAAGGGAATGCGCTCGCGATTCCATTCGGCCGCACGCCGGCTTCCCGCGGTGACGAATGCCGTCTCGTGACGAAAGTGAATATTCTCGGTAAAATCGAAGGTGACGCGAAACGTCTCGCAAAAGTTGATGCCGGCCAAACGGCCGTTGTGCAGACAATTTAAGCGGCGTCACTTTAAATCGGCCAAGACGCGCCACGACTGAATCATCAATATACCTTGCAATTCAAAAATAAAAGAGTTCTAATGATTCACAACCTTTTTAGGTATGATCATTTATGCCCGGCCCAGCTGATTCGAAAAAAGCCGTTGTTGAGTTCATTAATTTAAAAAATCTCCTGACCGCGATAAGCCATAGGGGCTATCAGATCATCGGCCCCACCATTCGGGAGGCGGCGATTGTCTTTGATACCATTACGTCGGTGGACGATCTTCCTGCCGGC
>JBFHCO010000086.1:0-8161 GCA_041585205.1 Candidatus Omnitrophota bacterium
AACGTGAAAGAGGCGCTGTGGTGGAGCGCCTTCTGGGTCGCGTTGGCCCTGATTTTCAATGTCGGGATTTACTTTTGGTTGGGGCCGGACAAGGCCCTGAAATTCCTCACCGGCTATTTGCTTGAAAAATCCCTGAGCGTCGACAATCTTTTCGTCTTCCTTTTAATTTTCTCCTACTTCCGCGTGCCGTACAAATACCAGCATCAGGTGCTTTTCTGGGGCATTTTGGGCGCGCTTGTCATGCGCCTTATTTTCATCCTGGCCGGCATCGCCCTGATTCATAAGTTTCATTGGGTGATTTATATCATGGCCGCGATTCTGATTTTTTCAGGCATCAAACTCGTGACCGAAAAAGAAAAAGAGGTGCATCCGGACAAAAACATCGTGCTGAAAATATTCCGCAAATTCATGCCGGTCAAAAATCAAATCGAAAGCGACCGTTTTGTCGTGCGTGAGAACGGCAAATTATTTGCGACGCCGCTCCTTGTCGTTTTAATTGTGATCGAAACGACGGACGTCATTTTCGCGATTGACTCCGTACCCGCAATCTTGGCGATTACGCTGGACCCTTTCATTGTTTTTACTTCGAACGCATTCGCCATTCTGGGGCTGCGTGCGCTTTATTTCGCGCTGGCGGGCGTGCTGGTCCTGTTCCGGTTTCTGCATTACGGGCTGGGCCTGGTGCTGGTGTTTGTGGGAATTAAAATGATTGTGAGTGAATTTTACAAAATTCCGGTCGGTATCGCGCTCGGCACAATCGCGGTGATCGTCTCGGCTTCCATTCTGGCTTCGATTTTGATTAAACCGAAAGAAGGCCTCGGCAGCATCACCTGAACCGGCGCCGAAAAAGGAGTTCCGGCTCTTAAGCCGGATGTTTGTCTCAGGCTCGATGTGAATTCAACATGAGACGTCTTCCTTATGGACTGCGACGGAGAAAATCGATAGACTGATCTCAAACCGAAGGGTAAAAAATTTTCGACATCCTCAAATGTCCGTGACTGAAACGACCGCGTCAAATAAAACCAAATCGGGGGTGAGCTTATGCTGAATCTGTGCTGCGGGGAAACGGTGAAAGGGAAGGGGGCGCTGGCGCTGCTCGCGTTGAGGCTGGTTTCGGGACCGGCTTTTGTGCTGCACGGCTGGCCCAAAATACAAAACGCCTTCGGCTGGATGGGCGCGGAAGCGGCGGTGCCCGGCTGGCTGCAGGGGCTGGCGGCATTCGCCGAATTCGGCGGCGGCATTGCGATATTCATCGGACTTTTGACGCAGCTCGCCGCGCTCGGCATATCCTGCGTCATGCTGTTCGCCATTTTTATGGTGCATATTCCGAAAGGCGACCCTTTTGTGGGCCGCGACGGCTCCTGGGAACTCGCCGCCGTCTACCTCGCGATCATGATTGCGCTGATGCTGCGCGGAGCGGGTGTGGTTTCACTGGATGCGCTGCTATTCAGGAAAAAAGAGAATCACCCTTAACGGCTGCGCGAGATACGACAAGGGGCAGGTAAGAACGTCATACCTGCCCCTTTTTTATTTACACCAATACGGCGAGCGCACGGGGAATCACCATGCAGTAAACCGGCGTGGTGCCGACCACTTCGCCGTCCAATTCAAAAGGCAGAGGTTCAGCGCTTGTGATTTCAACTTCCCGGATCGTGCGGTGCACGACCTTCGGATTTTTGAGATAGGCACCGCTGTAGATATGCGGAAGTTCGCGCAGGGTTTCTCCGCGGCCCAAATGCGGGATTTCAATCAGTTCAAGCC
This sequence comes from Candidatus Omnitrophota bacterium, assembly GCA_041585205.1. Taxonomy (GTDB): domain Bacteria; phylum Omnitrophota; class Omnitrophia; order Omnitrophales; family Aquincolibacteriaceae; genus JBFHCO01. The sequence continues at coordinate 1,762 of JBFHCO010000086.1, forward strand.
GGCTGTCATCGAGCTCGGCATCGGGCGCGACCTGCATGCCTCCGCCGGCCAAAGGGCCGTTGCAAATCAGCACCGCATCCAGCGTTTCTTCGGTGGATTCGCCGGGCGAGGCCACGCGCACTTTCCAGTGATGTTCGCGCACCGCGGTCATTCCGAGCGCGAGGGCATAAGCCGCGCGCGCCGGCACATGCCGCAAAATCGGTTGTTCAACGAGATGTACGAGTTCGCTCGCCTGACCGCCGGCCGCCAAGTTGACAAAATACCGTCCCACCGTGCCGTCACGTCCCTGACAGAGGAGATAACCGAGATCCACTCTTTTCTCACGGCCTTGCGTCAAGCGGCGGACAATCGTTTCAATGCGGCAGTTGATACCGAGTGATTCGGCAAAGTCATTGCCACGTCCTATCGGGATAATGGCCAGGGGGGTTTGTATCGGGAGCGCAGCTTGCGCCATGCCATTGACGACTTCATGAACTGTGCCGTCCCCGCCCGCTGCGGCGATGATATCGGCGCCCAGACTTACAGCCTGCCGAGCCAGTTTAACACCTTCGCCGGGGTGTTCGGTGACCCTTTCCTCAAAATGGATGTCGCGTTTGCGCAACAAATCGGCGAGGCGGCTCCAATGACGGCCCGCGTTTCCGCCGCATGCCTGTTGATTGACGATCATAAATATCAATTTCATACGGCATCACATCCCTATAATAATTCTAATGAATACCGCGGGTAAAATGCAAACGACTCTGGATTCGGCGGGTATATGAAGTATGATAGTTATATGAAGAGGTTCACCATGTTCCGGCGCATAATTCCCGCCGTGCTCCTGGCTCTCGTACTCGTTTTCACAAAGGATTTGCTCGTTCAGTCGGCCCTCCTGCATCTGGCCCGCGCTGCTCAAGTTCCCCTCACTATCGAGCGCTTCCGCATGAGCTTTCTCGGAACGTGGGTGACGGCCAAAGGTCTCATCTTGCGGAATCCGGCCGGTTTCCCGGAGGGGGAAATGCTCGCAGTCAACAAATTGCATCTTAACCTCAGGCCCGGTTCGACCCTGTTTCGCCACCCGCATTTCAAATCTATCCTTCTCGACATTCAAGTCCTGCGTTTTGTCAAAAATGAAAAGGGTGAAATGAATTTGACGCTGCTGAAATTTCCCGAGGCACCGCTCACCGTTGATGAACTGGAACTGAAGCTCGAGGAGGTTATGTTTGAAGACTATACGAAGCCCCTCTTGCCGGTTCAGCGCCGTTTCGAAGTCAAAATACATGAAACCGACAAAAGTCTTGAAAATTTAAAAGATTTAAACGGCATCTTAAACTGGGTCATTTTTAAGGCCGTGCGCAATGCCGCGCTTACGCGCTATTTTAATTGGAATCCGGCAGAAATCCTGCAGGAGCATGCCCTCGACATGTTTATGGTCACATCCGCCGTTGCCGGTAAAGTCGCCGGTGCGGTGAAAGCCGGAGCCACTCTGCCTTTGCCGGTCAAAGATACCGAAGCAAAAATCGTCAAAGCCGAAGTAAAAACCAAGGAGCTTAAAGAAGAGATCACCGCTGTTAAAAGCGAGGCTGAAATGGAGGCGCAGGAGGCGGCGCGGCTTCAACGGGAGGCGGAAGGGGAAATCCGGGACATCGATAAGCGACGTGTGAAGGTTGAGGGGGATCTGGCGGGAATCGAAACAACAAAACAAGCCTTTCAGGCCGGACGGGCCGATTTAGAAGAGACGGAAAAGGCGCTGCAAACAAAAAAGCGTGAGACCGAAAAGTTCGGCGCCCAGGCTGAGCGCTGGATGCGCGATGAAAAGCAGCAGGTAAAGATTGCCGAGACCGCAGAGCAACTCGGGCAGGCCGGGGAAGAAATCGAAAAGGCGAAAGAGGCCCTGAAGGAGGCCGAGGCAACCGCGCAGCAGCGCCGCAAGGAACTTGAGGCCGAACTCAAAGAGCTCGATAAGGCGGCCACGGCAGTTTCGAAAAAATTTCAGGAAACGGAAAAGAAAGAAAGCGGCGCCGCGCAAGCACTGGAAAAAATGGACAACCTGCAGACTGAGCTACAGAAGACGCAAGGATACCTCTCCGGATTGAAAGAGGAGACCGGTTAATTGGAAATCTGTATCACATCCACCACAAAAACAAGCTCTTTACCCGCGAGCGGGTGATTGAAATCCACCTTTACCGCTTCGGATGAAACATCTTTGACGACGCCGCGCACCGGCTGGCCGTCCTTGCCGCGGCCCTTGACCGCCATACCGATTTCGATTTCACCCTCGGGAAATTCCGTGCGGGGAATATCCACCACCGAGCCCGGATGCGAGGGCCCGAAGGCCTCTTCCGGCCCGAGCTTGATTTCTTCGTGATCACCGGCCTTCAGGCCTTCCAGCCGGCTTTCCAGACCGCGCAGGATTTTGCCCTCTCCGTGCTGATATTCAATCGGCTCCTCTTTGCGGGAGCTGTCCACGATTTGGCCGTCGGATAACAAGGTATAGTGAAATTTAACGGTGGACCCTTTTTGAATGATTTCGTCTTTGGGCATGAAAGCCTCCTTTCGACGCCGGTTTCAAGTCTCTTAAGCAACCCTATAACAATCCGGCGGGCTTGTCAACCTGCCCGGCGGATTTTCCGGAAAAAAACCTATTTTCGGTAACGGAAGGATTCAAAGGGGCGAGGGGCGCGGCCGGCCGTCAAGACGGAATGGCCGCATGTCCGGAATCCGGAGAAAGCGGAATGCCTTCCACTTCGAGGCGGATTTCGAGGGTTTCGCCGGTGATCAGCATAATCGGGTCCCATACATTGCCTGTACCCAGATTAAAATCCTTGCGGTGTATAAACGTATAAGTCTTGAAGAATAGATGGCCGTTTCGAGCTTGCGCGCCGGTCGCGCGCAGGAACTCGGTATGAAAGGTAACCGCGCGCGTGATTCCGCGTATGGTCAGTTCGCCGTAAATATCGAAGGTATCCCCGTTGACTCTGTGCACGGCACGGCTGACAAAGATGATCTCAGGGAATTTATCGGACCAGAAGAATTTTTTGGATTTTAAATGGGCGTCGCGTTTGGCATTGTCTGAAACAAGGCTCGCCGTCTTGATACGCAGCGTCACGAAAGAATTGCCGATTTCCTCTTGATCAAAGAGGAAGCGGCCTTCAAAGCGTTCGAAATGGCCGGATACGGTGATCAACCCTAAATGTTTCAGTGTGAAAAGAACCTTGCTTTTGTCTGAGTCAAAGCGGTGCTCGGCCTCGGATCGTCGCTCCGACCGCGACACGGGTGGCGATACGTCCGAAGCGGTACTCGGCTCATTTGGAACCGACCGCACATCGGTCGCTGAAAGAGGCGGTGCGTTTGATATGAGCAGGCAGCCTAAAAGGGAATAGTTTAAGAATTTTCGAAGCATCATCTAATGTAAACCACAGGCCGGGCGCGGAGCTGATCGAACTGAGAGAAAATTATCATATAGTAAAATATAGCAATAATGAACATTTCCCTCTAGGAAAGAATATGCCTATCATAGCGTTTGCCATTCCATTCGATGCCAGTTAGACTTAGTCAAATTTAATCTCCCTCTATAACCTGGCACTCATGAAAACCTGGCAGTTTTCAATAATTCCGGCCTTGTCGAAAGAAGTTTTCTCCCTTCTTACAGTCATTTTCTATCTTGTTTTTGAGCTTTTATTTTTACCTTCAAATCTCTTCGCGATCACCGTTAACGCCTCTCAAATCACGCTACAAATCCCGGCTCAAATCGGCGAAGTCGACGAAACTCATGAAGGCGCTTCGGGTAAAATGATTTACTACATTCAAGACGCGCATGACTCGCTTGAGGCCCAGGAAAATATCGCTCAATTGATCGATTATCTCGTCCGAGAGCGAGAAATTCAAACTGTTTTTGAAGAGGGTTACGAAGGCCGTGTCCCCACAGATGAATTCTTCAGATTTATCAAAGACCCAATCGTGAAAGAAAAAACGGCCTACTTTTTCATGGACCAGCTGCGCTTGGGGGGCGCCGAATACGCGCACATTAATAGAAAGAGCGACTTCAAGCTGGTCGGAGCCGACAGCATCCGGCTTCACAAGCAAAATATCGATTGGTACCGTGAGAATGCGCGCTTCAAGGCCGTCACAGAGCGTGACCTCGATGAGATTCACGGGGAAGTGAACCGCTTGGCGCAGAAATATTTCTCCAAGGAGATCAAAGAGTGGCTGAAATGGAAGGTGCGGTTTGAAGAAAGAAAATTAGATTTGCTTGATTATTTGAACCGGATTTTCGGTCTCACCGCGTTATCGAACCGTCAATACACCGAGCTGCTTCCGCGCTACCCGAATCTTCAGATCATTTTGAAGGCCGGCCGCTTTCAGAGAAAAGAACTTTTCCGGGAGATTGAGTCGATTGACGCCAAGGCCGTCTTTCATGAGCTGAATGCCCTCGAAGAAGATCTTGCCGGCTTATACTTAAAGGAAGAAAGAGACCGCCAGATTTTCCGCTACCTGAAAATCTTGCATCTCTTAAAGCGCCTCAATCAAATCGAAGTCACCCCGGCCGAATTTGAATCCGCAAAACAAATCCTTCAAACTCTCACCACCGAAGGGCTGGCGGATTTTATCGCGAAATATACGACGCGCACTTTTGTCCTTTCGAAGGCGTGGGAAGAAACGCTGGAAACGGCAATCAAGTTTTACGAAACGGCGGGGGAGCGCGATCAATCAATCGAAGCGCAGCTTGAAGTTTTCGTTGCGGGTGAAGAGGACGCCGCGATTCTCGTTTTCGGCGGCTTTCACCGGGCGAATATCCAACGCATCTTAAAGGAAAAGGGTTTTTCTTACGCCATTTTATCGCCTCAAATTGGTGCAATCAGCGAGCGCCATCAGGAATATTATCGCAAGCTCATGGCCGGCGAAAATCATGCTTACGAAATTCCCCAAAACCTCCCGCAATCCTCCCGCGTGCAACCACTATATACGCTAGAAAACGCCCATCATTTGGCTCAGCGTGTCGCCATGGCCGTCCGCAGCCGCGCCAACCTTAAATCTGAACTCATGGTCCGCGAAGTCGCCAAGCAATTAGCAAGATCCGAGTTGCGGTCGCCTTTACCGGAGCGTTATACGATGAGGCAAGTTGTCCGGTTGGCGGAACGGTCGCGCGCGGGCGGATTATCAGCGCTTGAACGCGAAGTGCTCAGCTGGTTTGCGAATCATATAAAAGGGCGGGTTATTTTCTACAGTTTCGAAGAGCGCGACCAACACCGGTGGACACGCTATTACCGTAATGTACTCAAAAAACCCTATCCCCATATTCCGCAAGCCTATTTACGAGTCGGACGCGATCAATCTGTACGTATTTATCTATCCGAATCCTCGGCATCACCGTGGACCCTCGCGCATGAACTCATTCATGTGCTGCAATTCAGATCCAAAATCGGAAATCATGAATTTCTGGATGTTTTTGAATTGTTGCTGCGTGATTTGGGACCGCAGGGCAAGCGGCTGCGCCGCGCGCTTGCCGTCTGGAAAAGGGAGTCCCTCAAACAGTATCACGCAGATGAACTGAAAACCGAATTACCGGCCTATCTTTATCAAGTCTTATATCAAATCGAAGCGCGTGATCAGGCGCACGCGTTCCGCGGTGCCCCTCGAGTACAGCACGCCACAAGGCGGCTTGTTCAGTCTTTCGTCGAAATGAGGCCGTCGCGTGCCAAGCGGCAAATTACGAATTATTTAAGAGTTTATTATCGTCAGGTGCTGCACCCTGCAATCCCGCTGCCGCAAATTTTAATTCCCGAAACCATGGAGCAGAAAAAATCGCGCGCGGAAGTCCGGGCTCGTCAGAATCTGTCCTCATTGCTATCAATGTATCTTGAAGCGCTGGATGAGTATGAATTAGTACGGTCCAGTTATTACAGCGTCTCGGACGGCGTGACGGATCCGAAAAGCGGTGTTTATGAGAGCTTGAACAGGCAGCTTGAGGAAAAAAGAAAAGCACTGACCGCCGCACGCATCGCGTTCGTCAAAGCCTTTGCAGCCGCGAGTCAAGCCGCGGATTTGGAGGGGGCTTTATCGAATATGCGGAAAATGGCCCGGTCAAGAAGTCAGGTTCCGCGCAGTTTCGACAGCGCGGCTGAGCAAGACGCCTTGAAGGCGGCGCTTGCGAAATTCATCCGGCCAGCCGTCAAAAAGAAGGCCGAATCCAACGGAGATTTGGAGTATACAAAAAAGAGACAGGAAGATTCAGCCATTGCCCGCCTGAATCCGGCAAGCGGTTCCAAGCGGCAGAAAGAATATTCCCGCGGGGAAATCAATCATTTAATCCGCCGCTGGCAGGAGAGGGCCGTCAAGCGCCGCTCAGAACTTCGAAATGAAAGCATTCATCGCATTGAGGCGTGGCACACCAAGCACCCGGAAGTACCAATGGTTTGGA
>JBFHCO010000087.1:0-8120 GCA_041585205.1 Candidatus Omnitrophota bacterium
GATCAAAATTTGTCCTTGAGCCTGATCCATACCGGCGCGCAGGGCCGCTGATTTTCCGTAATGTTTTCTCAAGATCACAACCGTGAGACGGGGGATGCGGAGGATTAACTCATCCCATAGCTCTCTGCTGCCGTCATCGGATCCGTCATCGACAACAATCATTTCAGGGTCGATTCCCGCCCGATTGAAAATTTCCTGAGAAGAACTTAAGACGGCTTCAATCGAAGGTTTCTCATTATGAGTCGGAATGATCAGGGTATGAGACGGCATCGTACCCTAAGAAACGTCATCCGGCGGAAAAAGTAAAGCCCGTGAGAAGTTGCATGCATCCGGCATAAATGGCGATTGAACCTTTAAATTTAAAGCGTTATACTTATTATAGATTACAAGAACCACAAAAATAACATTAATTCTTTGCATTTTTTGACGATATTAAGCTATTCAATATAAAGGAACATACCATGGCCAAATCGACTGAAAGAAAGCTTTACACCACCCATCAGGTAGCTAAACTGCTCGGCGTAACCCCCATCACCGTCATTCGCTGGATCGAAGACGGTAAGCTGAAATGCTTCACGACCGTCGGGGGACATCGCCGGATCGAACATGAAGAACTCGCGCGCTTCGCGCAATCCTATAATCTGCCTTGGCATACGGAAGAAGAAGTGGAGCAGCGCAAAGAATTTGTCGTGCTCGCGGTCGACGATGAAGCCAATATCCGTGCGCTCCTTAAAGAGGTGATTGAAGACGTCAAGGGCGTCAAGTTATTCGAAGCCGAAAACGCCTTTTCAGCCGGCGCGAAGCTGGCGGAAGAATCGCCCGATGTGGTGCTGCTCGACTTTAAAATGCCCGGCCTCGACGGTTTTGAATTCTGCCGCTATATCCGCCAGGATCCGCGTTTTAAAGATATGCCCGTTATTGCCATGACCGGCATGAAATCCGAAGCCGAACAAACCAAAATGAAGGAAGTCGGCATCACGGATTATCTCTTTAAGCCCTTTACGCCCGACCAAGTTGTTGATAAAATCAACCGCTATCGCAATTTGAAATCCCAAACCAAAGCCCGTACGTAGCATCCATTACCGACAAGAAGGAGATTTCATCCAGTATGAAAAGCGCGACCGCCTCATTCCCGCAAGTGATTTCTGATCTTCGCCGGCAGGGTCAAAGCCCGTGGCTCGATTTTATCAGCCGTGAAATTCTCTCAAACGGCAAATTGAAATTCATGATCGAAGAGCAGGGCCTGCTCGGCGTGACTTCAAACCCCAGCATTTTCCAGAAATCGATCAGCGACCCCAAGGGCGGATATGATAAAGACATTCAAAAGATGATTCGCGCGGGCGCAAGTACATTCGATATTTATGACGCGCTCACCCTCGCCGACATTCAGGAGACCTGCGATCTGTTCCGGCCGGTGTTCAAGGAGTCCGCGGGCGAGCACGGTTTCGTAAGTCTGGAAGTGCTGCCGGGACTCGCGCACGAAGAAGAAGAAACGGTGGAAGAGGCCAGACGTCTTTTTAAGGCCGTGAACCGTCCGAATGTCATGATCAAGGTGCCGGCCACACCGGAAGGCATTCCGGCCGTACGGCGTTTGATCGGCGAAGGCATCAATATCAATATCACCCTGATGTTTTCATTGAAGCATTACAAGGATGTCGCCGAGGCTTATTTGAGCGGTCTCGAGGATTTGAAAAAATCAGGCGGGGATCTCAGCCGCGTCCATTCCGTGGCGAGCGTGTTTGTCAGCCGCATTGATACGCTGATCGATAAAAAGCTGGCGGGAATCGCGGATAGCAGTCCCGCGCAGCGCAGTGAGGCTGAGGCGCTGATGGGCAAAGCCGCGAACGCGAACAGCAAAATTATTTATCAGGAATTCAAAACGCTGCTTGCTTCCAAACGGTTTAAACAGCTGCAAGAGGCCGGCGCCAATGTTCAAAAAGTGTTGTGGGGCAGTACGAGCACGAAAAATCCGAATTATCCCGATCTTCTGTATGTCGAACCCCTGATCGGCGCTGAAACCGTCAATACCTTACCACTTCCCACGTTCGAAGCCCTGATCGATCACGGCAAGGTGCAAGGTGCCACCATCGAAGAAGGGACGGAAGAAGCGCGCGCCATTCTTGCCAAACTGCGCGCCTTCGGCCTGCCGATGGAAGAAGTCTGTGAAACGCTTCAAAGAGAAGGCGTTCAGGCCTTCTGCGATGCCTTTGACTCTTTGATGGCCGCCGTCGAATCCGCCCGTCTCGTTTCCAACGAAAAAAAAAACGAATAAATAAGCCGGTTTATTCAATCGGCGACGTCGCCTCCTCCATGGATTCCAATCTGATCACCCGTCTGGACAAGGACCGTTTTCTGGAGCGTTTTTTTAAAAAAGACCCCACCCTATGGAAAGAGGAGCCCGGCCATCGCAAAGTCATTGAAAATCGCTTGGGCTGGCTGCGTTCGGCCGAATGGATGCTGGGCAAGCTCTATGAGCTTGATCAATTGACCGAGGAAATCCTGCGCGAAAAAATCCGCGACGTGGTGCTCTTGGGGATGGGGGGTTCGAGCCTTGCCGCCGAAGTCATGGCGTTTATTTTAAAGCCCAAAAGCGAAAAATATCCGCGCTTTCATGTGCTGGATACGACCGATTACCGGGCTATTCAGGCCGTGGAAAGGAAACTCCGCTTACCGAGCGCGCTTTTCGTCGTTTCCAGCAAGTCAGGATCCACGGTCGAAACGACTTCTCAGTTTCAATATTTTTACGATAAAGTTTCCAAATTGAACGGCCGGAAAAAAGGGGATGAGGCCGCGCTGGCGACAGGGCGGCATTTCATCGCCATCACGGATGCCGGTTCACAGCTTGAAAAATTGGCTCAGGAAAAAAAATTCAGACGCGTTTTTATCAACCCTTCCGATATCGGCGGACGGTATTCGGCGCTTTCCTATTTCGGGCTGGTGCCGGCGGCCTTGATCGGGGTGCCGGTGCATGCCGTCATCGGGTCGGCCGTGCGGTTTCTCAGGGACACGGAAACCGAGCGGGATTTGGACGAAAATCAGGCGATTTATCTCGGGGCTCTGCTCGGGCAATACGCGAAATACGGCAAAGACAAGCTGACATTTTGGATGACGCCCGCGCTGCAGCCTTTCGGTCCGTGGCTCGAGCAGTTGATCGCCGAAAGCACGGGCAAAGAAAAACTCGGTATTTTACCGATCGAAGGCGAAACGCCCGGTGAAGCATCGCTTTACGGTGAGGATCGCGTGTTCGTGACCATGCGTTTGGCGCATGAAAAAAGCACGACCCTGAAGGCGCAGGCCAAAAAAATGATCAAGGCGGGCCATCCCGTGATCGAAATGACGTGGCCGGAGCGCACGGACCTGGGCGCTGAATTCTTGCGCTGGGAAATCGTCACCGGCGTCGCCAGCGCCGTTTTAGGTATCAATCCTTTTGATGAGCCCAATGTCAAGGAAAGCAAGGACAATACGGGCCGGCTGCTTGAACATCTCAAAAATCACGGAAAATTCCCGGTCACGGAAGGGATTTTAAAAATCAAAGACGCCGGTTTTAAACCGGAAGCGCAGGCGCTGAACGCCTTCTTCGGGGCATTGAAGAAAAGTGGCTACATCGCGATCTTAGCTTATTTAGAACGTTCCCCGGCGACGCAGAAGGCCTTAGACGGCCTGCGTCATCAACTGGGGCAGGCATTGAAAGTGCCGGTACTGGTGGGATTCGGCCCGCGCTACCTGCATTCGATAGGCCAATACTACAAGGGCGGACCCGCGCAGGGTATTTTCCTTGAATTATTCGCCGCGGAAGCTCCCGGCGGGCAGGTTCCGGGGACGCATTACCGCTTTGATCAGCTCAAGCATGCCCAGGCCCTGGGGGATAAAGAGGCTTTGGAAAGCAAAAAATTACCCGTCTTAGCCGTTGAATTGCAGGCGCAGCCGCTGCCTTGCCTGGCGCACCTTCAAAAATTCCTGAAGGCCTATTTCAAAGAGCATCCCTCTTCCGCTTGATCAAAAGCTACCTCTAAAGAAATGCCCCGAGATGGGCGTTAATTATGATATCTAAAATCGAATCATCCAGAGGACTATGAAAGCTGCGAAGGGTTGGGTTATCACTTCGGTGGTGGCATTATTTTGCGCGGTGGGGTGTGCGCGTCAGCATAAGTCGCCTTATGATGCCTATACAAAGATCCGTTCGGATATTCCGATTGAGATGAGTTTGCCCGCGCCTTATGCGCGGCCCGTCAATATCTATCATGTGGTGGGTCCGCAGGAAACGCTCTGGCGCATCAGCAAATCTTATGACGTTCCCATTGAAACTTTGATGAGAGTCAATCAATTGACGGATGCCACTCAAATCAAAAACGGGCAGAGGCTTCTCATCCCGAATACCTACGGACCGAAGCCTGTGATCCCGCTTTATCCGGCCGAGCGTTGGTCGCATATCGTGGTGCATCACACGGCGACGGACGCCGGAAACGCCTTTCGGATCGATCAAATGCATCACGGACGCGGATTTTGGAACGGGCTTGGGTATCATTTCCTGATCGATAACGGAACGGACGGCAAGCTGTCCGGACAAATTGAAGTGGGTCCCCGATGGGTGAAGCAGCTTGACGGGGCGCATGCCAATGCCTCCGGGATGAATCAGAAAGGCATCGGGGTGGCGCTTGTCGGTAATTTCAGCGAAAACTATGTGAGCGGAGATCAGTTCCGTTCGCTGATCTATCTGGTCAGAATCCTCAAGAGCTACTATAATATTCCGGACCAAAACGTGATCCGGCATCGCGACGTACCGGGCAAGAGCACCGAATGTCCGGGCGCGCATTTTCCCTGGTACGAATTCAAGCGCCACCTGTAAGACCCATCGGAGACAGGGTCTCCGAGGCAAGTTATGCTGATTCAATTATCCGTTAAAAATTTCGCCCTCATCGAAAATATCACACTCGACTTCGCAAAGGGACTCAATGTCCTGACCGGCGCCACGGGTGCGGGAAAATCCATTCTGATTGACGCGCTGCAGCTTGCGCTCGGGGAGCGTATGGATATGACGCAGGTCCGGGACCGCGATCACCCGTGCCAAGTTCAAGCCGTTTTTGAGTTGGAGCCGTCTTTTAATTCCCACGAACGCATCGCGCCGTTTCTCTCCGAAGAGGATTCGTATTGCATATTAAAGAGGACCGTATCGCCTGAGGGGAAATCCAAATGCGAAGTCAACGGACAGATCGTGAACCTTTCGCAGCTGAAGGAGATCGGCGCGCTGTTGGTCGATTTGCACGGCCAATATGATCATCAGCGTATTTTTGATCCCGAATCCCACCGTGAATGGGTGGATGCGATGGCCGGCTCAGCGCGGCCGCTTTTGGCCTCGTACCGGGAGCTTTATGGCCGCTATGCGGAATTGCTTGATAAAAAGGCCGGACTCGCCGATCAACAGGCCGGCAAGGATCGCGAAATGGATCTGCTCGGCTTTCAAATTAAGGAAATCGAGGAAGTGCGGCCGGAGTCAGGCGAAGATTTAAAAATCGAAGAAGACCGCATCCGCCTGGCTCACGCCGAAAAACTTTTTGAAATCACGGGGCGTCTGCTGGAGGCCTTGGAAGAGGGGGATGATGCCGTCTCGGGACGGCTCGCGAAAAGCTTCAGAGACCTGGCGGAGTGGACGCGCATTGATCCTTCCGCCGCGAAACATGAGTCGGACATGCGCGACGCACAGGCGAAAATCGAAGACCTGATCGCATCGATCCGCGAATATCAGGAGAGGTTGAGCTTTGAACCCGAACGGCTGAAGGAAATCGAAATCCGCGGCGATCAGCTCGATAAAATCAAACGCAAATACGGCGGCAGCCTGGCCGAGGCGTTGCGTTTTCTGGAAAGCGCCAAGCGGCGATATGATGAATTGGAAAATGCCGAAGTGTATCAGAAAGAAACGGACGATGAGATCAAACGGCTGCTGCCGCAGCTTGAGCAGCGCGCGGGCGCGCTCACACTGGAACGTCGCAAAGCCATGCAGCGGCTGACGGATTCCGTTTTGAAAGATCTGAAGGACCTGGGATTCCGCCATATCCGTTTTGAAGGCAGGCTGGAAGCGGTTGATTTCGGACCGCAGGGCAGAGACCGTATCGAGTTTTTGATCAGCGCCAATGCCGGTGAGCCGTTAAAGGCGCTGGCGTTAATCGCCTCAGGCGGCGAGGCCTCGCGCATCATGCTGGCTCTGAAACACGCCTTGGCCGGCGTTGACCGCATCCCGACGCTCATCTTTGACGAAATCGACGCCAACGTGGGCGGCCGGCTCGGCCAATGCGTCGGCGAAAAATTGAAAGCCATTTCCGCCAAGCATCAGGTGTTGCTGATCACGCATTTACCTCAAATCGCTTCTTTCGCGGACCGTCATTATAAGGTTCAAAAAACCGTCCGTAAGGGCAAAACCGCCGTGGGGTATGAACTGCTTGAAGGGGAAGCGCGTGTCAAGGAGCTGGCCCAGATGATGAGCGGCGAGAGAGAAACCGCGATTTCCAAGGCGCATGCCGCCGAGCTCCTCAAATCCGCCTCGCTTTAAAAAAATCCTCTCTGACGGGTCTTTGATTCTTAAAGTTTTATGCCGCCTTTCCGATAATCATGGTCAGGAGGCGCTGCCTATGGTCAATCAAATGGTGTTATCGACGGAAATTGAGTGGATAGGTTACGAACGTAAGAAAAAGATGCTTCAAGTTGAATTCATCGCGGGCAGCATTTATCAATACGATCAAGTCCCCGAAAGCGTTTATCAAGATTTCCTGGTTGCCGATTCTTACGGCAAATATTTCGAAGAACATATCAAAGGCAAGTACCCCTACCGGAAAATCCGCTAACCCCGTCCGGCGATTGCCACTGCGGTCCATTCAAGGGTTGTCTATTCCCGGGAATTGCTTTATGATAAATTAATTCAGCACGGAGGTATGTCTATGGTCTTACTGCATTCCGAGAAGAAGAAATTAGGATCACCCGCCCCTGATTTTCAATTGACTGCCGTTGACGGAAAAAAATATTCACTCGCCAGTTTTAAAGAAAAAGATGTGCTGGTGGTGCTTTTCATATGCAACCATTGTCCCTATGTTCGGGCGATTGAGGACCGCTTGATCCAGCTCCAACGGGAGACGGAGGGCCAGAGCGTGCAGCTCGTGGGCATTTGTTCCAATGACCCGACGGATTATCCGGATGACAAACCGCAGAACTTGCTCAAACGGTGGAAAGAAAAAGATTACCGGTTTCCTTACCTTGTGGATGAATCGCAGGAGGTGGCCAAGGCTTACGGGGCCGTCTGCACGCCGGACATGTTCGTGTTCGATAAGGACCGCAAACTAGCCTATCACGGACAGCTGGACGACAATTGGAAGGAACCCGAACGGGTCACGCAGCGGCATTTAAAGGAAGCGATTGACACGCTCCTTGCCGGCAAAGAACCCTCGAATTATCAAACCCCTTCGATGGGCTGCTCCATCAAATGGAAGAAAGAAAAATAGCTGAATATTCGCGTTCATGAAATCTAAGCGTTCCGCAAAGGCAGTGCAACCACAGCATCATCTCGGGAGTCACAGCCGCGAACAGTGGGCGACGCGCATCGGCGTCGTGATGGCCATGTCGGCCAATGCGGTGGGGCTCGGCAATTTCCTGCGTTTTCCGGTGCAATGCGCGGCCAACGGCGGCGGCGCCTTCATGATTCCCTATTTTATCGCCTTTCTTTTGCTGGGGATTCCGCTGATGTGGATTGAATGGGGGATCGGGCGGTTCGGCGGAAAATACGGGCATGGCACGACGCCCGGCATGTTTCATTACTTATGGAGACATCCGGCCGCCAAGTATATCGGCGCCATCGGCATTATGATTCCGTTTGCGCTGGTGCTTTATTATAATTACATCGTATCCTGGACGCTCGCCTACAGCGTTTTTTCGCTCACCGGAAAATATTTCGGAATTGAGTCCTACCAGGGGATGGTTGATTTTCTCTCCGGGTATCAAGGAAAAGTCACCAACGATCACTTTCACGGCATCGGCACGGCCTATCTGTTTTACGGCATCACGCTGGTGGCGATGGTTTGGATTCTCTCGCGCGGGGTGACGCGCGGCATTGAGATCATGGCCAAAATCGCGATACC
>JBFHCO010000088.1:0-8114 GCA_041585205.1 Candidatus Omnitrophota bacterium
ATTCTAACTCTTTTCCATAAAAGGGGTTATGGAATTATACCGGAGCCTAACCTCATGGCGACCCCTCTTTAAGGCAAGCGCCATGATGATGTAATTGGCCCGCAAAATCTCAGCCGGTTCCCCATTGACCGTAGCGGTCCAGCCCGGATAATAAAGGTTTGCAACCCGCAAGAATTGATCTTGCTGCGAAGAAACATTCAAAAGGATCTCTGAAGCGGATTGCTCCACGACTTTAATTTCGTTTTCAATAATGTCTTCACGGGTATCTCCCGCAAAAGTATCCACGGATTTTTCAATTAAAACTAAAATATCCGGATCAAAATCCCCGCTTCTCATTTTTTGCAAAAGGGCCTGACGATCAGGTATGACTTCATATTCGGGAATCAATTGATATCGATTTCTCAGATATGGGTTATCGTATATCGTCCACTCTCCATCACGAAAAACCGGAGCCAACACTTTGAATTTCTTTTGCTTATCACTGACAACATACTTCACATTCATCATACCGAGTAATTTCAATTGACTCACGAAGAATGCGTCGTCCGTCTCTTGATAGCCGACTGAATCATTGATGCCTCCCATTTTAAAAAAGAAATGATAGTAGTCCTTGCTCACCAAAGGGCTGTAAGCATTCGCCGTGGACAATCCATAAATCATATTTTTCGCCGCAGGCAATGGTGACTCGCTTGGATTATGCGAATAATTGAAATAACGGTTCCCCTTTAAATTCGCTTCGAGAAATTCTGTTGTTTTTGATTTTCCAAAAAAAAGATTCGTACGGAGCGTAATCCCCGCGGATATCTGAATATGTAAAATTTAAATCACCGGAAAGAATCACCAAGACAGCGGCATAAAAAATACCCTTGGCCAAGCGGCCGTTTAAAAAGAATGAAATCAACGCGCCCGATAGCACCATCTTGATGACCGGTATCCAAATTATCTTCCCTCTCGGGTCCAATAATCTGAGTCCGCTTTCAAGTTTGTGGGCCAATTTATCCTGATAATGCTCCCATGAAAACGGGTGGCCGGGATGTCCGTAAATCATCGCCTTCAGCAAACGCTCCCCCAACTGATAGAGCGGTTCCTGGAAATAGCGAAACACCATGTACGACACGATCGTGCATAGGGTCATTGCGATTAAAAGCCCTATGTATATTTTTCCGATGCGCGGTTGAAGCTGATTTTTTTGAAGCTGTAGCAGCCAGTGCATGCCGAAAGCACTTAAGACACTCAAAAAGAAGCCGGCAAAAAAAATAAATTTTACCGGCGTTCGAAAAGAATAAAACTTAAAAACCTTGATGATCAGCACATAAAGTGGGCTGTACCGCCCCAGGGCAAGCAACAAGGCAAGCAAAACCAAAAAGTAAACGGTTTTATGCTTCGATTTCTTGAAAATAAAAAAAGAAGCGATGATGAAAAAAACGGGCAAAATACCGAGATAAAGCTTGCTTACAAAAAAACCTTCCAAGCTCGGAAAGAAAAGGCAAATCATCGCGAGGGGAGAATAAGAACCGACGTACGCGAAACCCTCCTGGGGGTCAGCACGGTTTGAAAGCATGGCCAGTTCAAACATCAAATAAAGTTGAGGGAAGGCGATCGCGGCCGAAATTGCCACTGCCAAAACATACCCAAGCCCGAGTTGAATGGTTTTACCGATGCCGCGGTCGGGTGATTCGATCAAGCGAAACAGAAGATACAGACCGGTGAACAGAATTGCATAGGCGGCAAACTGCTGATATCCTGCCAAAAGCTGCAACGCAAAAATGAATCCCAAGGTTACGCATTTAGCCCAACGCCATGAAGTCCTGAGAACCAGACTGTCCGCCAGCATCAGGGTGAGAGGAAACCATGTCAGAACTTTAAGCGAGGTGATATTGTAATACGCCCCTCCCAAGGTAGAACCGAACATATAAACCATGGTTCCGAAAAAAGTCGCCCGGTTTCCCATCCCCAAAGATTTTAAATACCGCGTCATCAAAAGGCCGGAGAGAAGGAGATGAAAAACAATATTCCAAGCGTAGCCTTCCCGAATCGGAAAAAAATAGTAAAAAAACAGGTTGGGCAGATAAAACGTTCCGATTTGCCCTTCGGCCGTGATCGGAAAACCTGCGTGGATTTGATCCGTCCAAAATGGGAGGATGCCTTGTTTGATATGCTGCGCCAAATAATACGCCCACGGAAAATGCTGTTCCGCGTGGTCCGCCACAAGCCATGCCCCTTGAACCAGGACGATCTGATAGTAAAAGGCAATAAGAACACCCGCGATCAGCGCATAGGGCCACGCTTGTATCCAACGTTCACGCCATGTCATCGGTGAGCTCCCCTTTTCAAGGTCCAAAACTCTCGAGTCACAGTTAAAATCAAAATAAAAAATGCGGTGATGCTCACGGCCGCACCGGCTTTGAAGGTCTGCGGTGAATAAATAAACTCGACATCATGCTCGCCGGCATCTAAAAAGACACCCCGGAAATAAAAATTCACCCGCTCCAACGTTTCTTCGGAACCATCCACATAAACACGCCAATTCGGATGATAGGCCTCCGAGGTCGACAGCAATACATTGCGATCCGCATCCACCCGCAAAGCTAAAGTATTATAGGTTTCTCTTTCAATACCGACCGCGGGAGGGGCCGATGGTTTTTTGATTGAGACGGCCCGTCCGGGCGCGCCTTCGATCCACGCATGCCTGACCGGATTCCAGTACCGATCGCGCAACATTCTCTCAAAAGAAATCAATTCCGAAGAATGCAATTTTTCCGGAAAATAGAATCTCGGAACCGCCCCCTTGTTTTCATAAATCGTATAGCGCTGACCCTCCCCCACTTTTTTATATCTTTTTTCGCGCAGTGGCGAGCTTGATAGAAGATGGGTCATCCCCATGAGATCATACAGCCGACTCGGGAATTTACGCATCCGGGTCGGAGTTAAAGTATTCAACGGTTCAAACGCCCAATACGCTTTAAAAAGACCGGGCGCCAGGTTCAACGCGGCTCCTTCGATGGTTTTGGCTTTCCAAAAAAACGGCATATTTGCGCCGATATCAAATACGCGCGTTGTGTCGTAGAAATTCCGCATGGTGATTGCGGTTTCATCCGCGACTCCCATACGCTGATCCGGATTCATCCGGGATAGAAATTCCGATTCGTAGGAAGCTTCTTGCACGGCCCGGATGTCGTTTTTTTGAAATGTGTAATAATTCCAGGCGCAAAGAACATCAAGAGCCAAAAACGTCACGCAGAGATATTTCCAAATGTGGCGCGGATATCCCACCGCCAGGACAAGCGTGATGAGCGCCGCGTATTTGGACAGCCCCCAAAGAAATATTCCGTAATGTAAGTTGATAAACAATTGCAGCGCATGGGCCATGATTTCACCGTGCAGCCAGCTGTTCTCAAGGATGTTCACACTGCCCGCCGTCTCTGAAAATACATCGAAAAGATGGTTTAAGCGATCGGCGTCATATTCAAACAGCACCAAAACAGATAACATGGCAATCCCAATTCCCGCGATCAGATAAAACAGCCAAGAAACCTTTTGAAGCAGGCGCTGACTATCCCATTGAAATTGATCGATCACAAGTTTTTCAAATCCGTAAGCCGCCACCAAGGCTTGCGTGAAAAAAAATCCGAACATCAGCCGCGGGTAAGCGATGGCATCCAGGCCGAGGATGCGGGAGATAGGATTGGGGATGAAGGTAAAAGGAAAAAGAACCAGCGCAATTCCGATCAGTCCGTATAATCGAAGGTCAAACCGCCTTCCGAAAAATAAACCGAAACAAAAAAGAACCAACGTCGTCAATGTAAACAAATAAGCCGGCGGTTGAATATAAAACACGAAGCGCGGTTCCATAAAGTGCTTGAGTCTATTCGGATCGATACCCGCTTCACGGATCAATATTTGAAAAGCCTCCTGTCCTTCCAGCATGAGGAGCTTGATATTCGGATAAAGAATATTCAAATTGAAATCGACACGCAGCCGTTGCCAGTCGATGTTCACGGTGAACAGAAGGCATATCAGCGCCGCCGCAATCCACCGCCCGTAACCCTGTTTTACTTTTGCGCGTCTGGAAGCGCGGTCCCATATAAAAACAATCAGAACGGAAACGATTCCGGTCACGAAATAAAATAATAAATTTTGTCCGATGACATTGTTGGCTTTTCTTCCGGAATCAAAAATCATTTGAATGGTCGGAAACAAATCCACCGCGGCGAATACAAAGGGCGAGAAGACGGCTAAGGCAAGATATTTCCACTCCCTCCAAACCGGCTGCAGGGATTTGAGTTCCGCGCAAAGAACGGCGATGCGAGCCGCTTGAACGACGAAAAAAAACAAAAGAATAAAATAGAAAGATTCGAGATTGCCGCTAAAAAATGAGAGCGCAATACATAGCCCGCTCAGCAGCGTTGAGGCAATCGAGCGGTACCATACCCCCCGGTCATAAAACAGAAATATCCACGGTAAATAGACGGCCGGCGCCATAAACGGCAATTCATGCGACGTCGCCGCAAAAAATGGATTTGCAAGATACAAAATCCCCCCGAGAATTGAGCTGGTAATCGATAATCCCCAGGATTTATGCAAATACAGATACATGCCAAGCCCCGCGATAAAGAGCGCTAAATAAGATGATGCAACCAATGCGGGAATGCCGTCTAAAAATAAATAGCTTATAAGGAGCGGATCCGCTATGCCGATGCCTGAATGAAAAGGAGCGCCCGCCAGCATCAAGGGATTCCAAAGGGGGTACTCCCCGCTCAAAAAACCGTGCGCAATAGCATGTTTAATGGCCATCAGTCCTGACAAGGCATGAAACGTATAGAAGGACAGACCATGACTGAAATAGAGCAGAACCGTGCCGCAGGCGGCAGCGGCAAAGAGAATGAGGACTATGATTTTATTAATTGTATTAGCCATTCCTGAACATGTTGCTCTTCAATGAGTTACAGAATACCATTTCGCTAGAAAATGTGAAATAAAATATTACATACCAATGGGTTAAGTAATTTTGACCTTGACCGAAAATAGAACCATCGGGTACACTGAAGGCTGGAATTTAACATACAGGAAAGGGTAAGCTCAAGTAAGAACCCTCGCTCATGGCGACATATACTGACTCCATACTGCGATCCACCTCTGAAATCAGCAATGACTTAATCCCCACAGCCCGGGACTTCAAGCAGGAAGCGGTTTTCCGCCCTGAAGACTTCCTGGGCTGTAAGAAAAAACGCGTGATGTTCATTGTCCCTCCGGGTTCGATTGAAATGGAATTCGGCAGGCTTGCAACCGCCGGGGCCGAACTCCCTTGGCTCGGAATGGCTTATGTAGCCGGAGCGGTTCGGCAGGTGGGGCATCAGGTGTTTCTGCGCGACTATGAAGTCGAGGGAAAAAGCTGGGACGCCGTATCCCAGGATATAATTACATTCCAACCGGATGTGGTCACAACCGCGGGCTTCATCAACAACATGGACCGCTGTTTGAAAGTTTTTGAAATCGCGAAAAAGATTAATCATAACATTCTCACCGTACTCGGAGGACCTCAAGCCACGATTTTCCCCGACGACGCCATCAAATCGGAAAATCTCGACTTTCTGGTAATCAGTGAATCTGAAATCTCATTCACGCGTCTTGTTTCCTACTGCGAAGATCCGGAGGCGTGGCCCACGTTCAAAGGTGTTATTTACCAGAATCATAAAACCGGCGAAATCCTAAAAAACGAAAGGCAGCCGCTCGTTCAAAACCTGGACAGCTTTCCCCTTCCCGCCTTGGATTTATATCCCATGCATAGATATTATCCACCGGTTTATATTTGGGGCAAAAAAGTGGCCAACATGGTCACGAGCCGCGGCTGCCCTTATGAATGCACTTTTTGCGAGGCGAAAATGACTTTCGGCCGCACCTTCCGGTATCACAGCGAAGAACGCGTGTTAAACGATTTAGACTTTCTGAACAAGCGTTATGGTTATGATAGTTTTCAGTTTTATGATGATATCTTTACGACGGACCGCGGACGTGTTGTCCGGCTTTGCGAGGCCTTGCTTCAGAAAAATCGTAATTACAAATGGATGTGCTACACCCGTACCGACCGCGTCGATTTAGAACTCTTAAAGCTGATGAACAAGGCCGGATGCTACATGATCAGCTTCGGCGTGGAAGCCGGCGATCAGAAGCTGCTTGATAAAATCAGAAAAAAACTCGTGGTGGAAACCAACCGCAAAGGCATCGAAGACTGCGCGAAGGCGGGCATCATGGGCGTCGGAACATTCATGCTGGGCTTACCGGGTGAAACAAGAGAGCAAACGATGAATACGATCCGCTTCGCGTATGAAAGTAAATTAGACTATGCCATTTTCGGCATCACGGAGCCCTACCCCGGAACTGAAATGTGGGGCGATGCGGTCAAAGAGGGCTATTTTGTCGAAGCCAATGAGAATTTAACCAATCACCTCTTGGCTAATTTCTCCAAGATTTGGGTCCCCAACGGGAGGAAGCGTGAAGAGTTGGAAGAGTTGACCCGTACGGCATACCGCAAGTTTTATTTCAGACCCAAGATTTTCTTCCGATGGCTGCGAAACTTCCTGCATATTCCGATAGGACGGTCATTTCGCTATCTTTACACGGGATTCAATTATTTGATTTATTTCCCCGCCAAAGACTGGTTCAACCGCATCTTTCCGCACTTCACGCTGGCTTACTTTTCAAAGCGAAAAGGCTCTGAGCATAAGCATTCCGACCGCAATTTCGGCGTTAAATACGGCTGATTAAAATCCGAGTTTTTTTGAGAGAACTTGAAAATTGCGCGGGGCGGTTTTACCGTCCCAACGCGGCGGGACTTTCTTCTTGCGTTTTATTTTTCCTTCCAAGATCCGCAGGGCATAGTCCGCGACACGCGGCCCCATCCCGGCCAGAATATTCGTACCTTGCGCCATCGTAACCGGTCTTTCCGTATTCGCCCTGAGCGTCAGACACGGCACACCCAGGACGGTTGTTTCCTCTTGAATACCGCCCGAATCGGTGAGCACGAGCTTGGCGTCCTTCAACAGATGAATAAAATCCAGGTAACCGACCGGAGGAACCATTTTGAGGTTTTTTAAAGAGCCCAGATGACCATTCAGACTTCCGGAGCGCAATCGCGCGGCGGTGCGGGGATGAACGGGAAAAACAATCGGAATATGCTTTTGAATCCGTTCCAATGCGTCCGCGATCCTGCGAAAATCGGAATCACGATCAACATTGGAGGGGCGATGCAAGGTCAGGACGGCATAGGAACCATTGAGACCGAGTTCTTTTTTTATGCCCGATTTTTTCGATTTGGGCAAATGGGTCAGCAGCGTATCTACCATCACATTGCCCACAAAGTGGATTTTATTTTTTGACACGCCCTCCCGCAACAAATTAAGATCCGCGTCTTTGCTTGTGGTAAACAGATAATCAGCCAAGGCATCCGTCACGAGCCGGTTGATTTCCTCCGGCATGGTACGGTCAAAACTGCGCAGCCCGGCTTCGACATGCGCGACCGGAATTTCCATTTTTGAGGCGACGAGCGTGCAGGCCATCGTGGAGTTGACATCCCCCACCACGATGACAAGATCAGGTCTTTTTTTGACGAGTAATTTTTCAAAACGGCTCATAATTTTGGCCGTCTGAGACGCATGGGAATCCGAACCGACTCCCAAATCCACATAAGGCGCGGGCAAATCTAAATCTTTAAAGAAGGCTTTGGACATCATGTAATCATAGTGCTGGCCTGTGTTAATTAAGCGGCAAGTTACCCTGGATTTCGGGCGTTTTTTTCTGAATTGCAGGTAAGCCTTCCACAGCGCCGCCACTTTGACATAATTCGGCCTCGCACCGGCTATCAAAAAGATATTTATTTTTCGCATGTTCTTGGCCATGGGAATCAACCTCGCGCAGAAGCCGCGGGCAGAGACGGTTTCCCGTCTCTAAAACGCCGCGTCGCGATTGAACCGTACATTAATCCGAAATATCCTTGAATAGTTTTCATGATTTTAATGCCCGAACTTCCGGACTTTAA
This sequence comes from Candidatus Omnitrophota bacterium, assembly GCA_041585205.1. Lineage (GTDB taxonomy): Bacteria > Omnitrophota > Omnitrophia > Omnitrophales > Aquincolibacteriaceae > JBFHCO01. The sequence continues at coordinate 8,036 of JBFHCO010000088.1, forward strand.
GTCATACCGCAAAATCATAGGCACTTCCGCGAAGCGGCCGGTCACATTACCCAGCTTGACCAGCATGCCCGCAATGGCG
>JBFHCO010000089.1:0-8044 GCA_041585205.1 Candidatus Omnitrophota bacterium
ACAGTCGGGATGCTCCCGTCCGGAGAATTCGCAAGGCCTGAGAAGGTCAAGGATTTCAGGCCCGCGTAGGCGGTGGCCGTATTGCCATAAAGGTCATGGGCGGTGATGGAAAGTTCATTGGTATCACCGGCCGTCATGACGGAGGTGCCCGTGATTTTCAAGTGATTGGCGGCGGCAGGATTGACGATTAAATCCAAATTGGTGGCGGCAGTGCTGGAAATACTGCCGTCCGTGACATCTACACTCGCTGATTCCGCCCTAAACGCCTGTAAAGTGGCCGCATTGGCGTCTGAAATACCGCTCGTAAAGTTAATCGATGTTCCCGTGCCGAAATTTACACCTTCGACTTGTGGCACGGATGATCCTTCAAGAGCGTTGGCGAGACCAGAAAATGTCAGGGATTTCAAGCCTGAATAAGAGGTAGCCGTAAAACCGTAATTATCTGTCGCCGTAATTGTGAGCTCATTAAAATCACCCGCAGTCATGACAGCCGTACCGGTAATGGTAAACCGCTCCGCGAAGTTCCAATTAGCATTATTACCGCTATTTACCGTATTCGTATGAACGATAGTGAGGCCACCCGAAGCATCGCTATCCTGAACATCCACGAAATCAATTGCAAACGTTCCGTTGGCGGTTAAGCTCCATTGATTTCCGGGGCTGTCTGAAACTAAATTCACACGGTCGTCTGCATCCAACCCGCTGAAAGTTAAAAGCCCGTCCACCGTCTGAGTCCCTGTATTATCGAAGGTCAGCGTAACATCGGTCGAATTGTTGGTGGTGTCAACTTTCGTCAGATTGTTGAAGGTCGTGGAGCCGGATATTGATTGATCACCGCAATCTAAAATGACAGTGCCGGAATTATGGTTGAAGGTCCCGCTATTCGTCCAACCCCCCGCCACATTCAGGGTCGTAGATGGAGCCGTAAAAGTTGCCGAATTGTTAAAGTTCCCATCAATATCGATCGTGTTGGCCCCGCTGATCCAAGACCCTGCGGAATTGGTTAAGCTGTTGGTAGCAGCAAGCGCACCCAAGAGCGTCACGGTACCCGCGCCGGAATGGGTTAAGTTATAAAAATTTGAACCGCCCGGGGTTAAAGATTGAGCTGTCCCGCCATCCAATGTAACGGTATTGGTTCCCGGAGTAAAAGTTCCCCCGCTTATATTCCAATCGCCGGAAACTGTAAATGCGCCGGAGGGGGCGGTTAACACGCCGCTTGAAAGTGAAAGGTTGCCATTGACATCGACCGCGCCGGCGGAACCGGTAAAAGTACCTCCGGAAACGCTTAAGCCTCCATTAAACGTTTGAGTGGTGGTGGAGGCCTGATAAGCGCCGCCCGAAACGGTGGTTAAACCTGTGACCGTCGTGGTATTGCCGTTAGCGTTATAACTTCCGGAACTCACCGCCAGGGTCCCGGTGATCGATTTTGCAGCATCAGACTGAAAAGCATCGGCATTGATACCCGCATCCGCCGAATTAATCACGAGATTAAAATAGTCCGTCCCGCCGAAATCTTTGATTGTAAAAGTATTGGCAACACCGTTGTTGTTTCCCACATATTCCCACGTGCCGGAATCCGTATCATTCGAAGTAAAAGAAACCGATTCACCGCCTTGTAAACGCAATGTACCGTCATTGGAAAGAGTCGTGATCGTTGAAATATTTTGGCCGTTCAAGCTCAAAATTCCGAAGCTGATTGTCAGGCTGTTGTCGACATCCAGACCATTTGCGGATAGCTCAACTTTCGCACCGCCCGTTTTAGCAATAACCAGATTATGAAAATCCTGCCCTGCTCCGGTGCCCCCTGTGATCAAAGTCGCGTCAGATGATCCATCAAATGTCACAATGGACGTATTGGACGTAAAGGTTCCTGCGTTTGTCCAATTACCCGCGATATTGATGGGGTGATTGGATCCGCTGGTATTCAAAGTTGCTCCGGAGATTATGTTTAAATCACCGTCTACATCCAACGCACCGGCCAATGTAGCCGTTCCACCTCTGAACTCAACATTATCAAATGCCATGGTGGATGAAGCGCCCTGCCCATCGATCGTATTCGCTGCGTTAAATACAACGAGCGAATTATTTGTTGTGGCATCGACCGTTCCGGCAATATACGTCCAGGCCCCGGCCCCATTGCCGTCAAGGCGAACGGTGCCGGCTAGGGTAAGGGTTCCGCCGGATTTATTGATCGTTAAATCCGGAATATCTCCGGCTGTCGTTGTCGCATTACCGGTAAAAAGTTGGTTTCCGGATCCGTCAATGATGAGATGCCCCGTTCCTCCGTCAAATGTGGATTCTTGAACGATATTCCCCCGTGCCGCGATGGTCCCTGCAGCCGGTATCGTTCCTTGATTTAAACTACCATCTGTCAGATTTAAGGTGCCGTTGACAATTAATGTGTCATTCGCAGCCACAGTTTTATTGCCTGTGGAATTAATCGTAAGGTTGTTAAAGGTTTCGGTTGTCAGGACATCAATAGTCGCGCCGCCACCATCCAAAATAACCGTGCTCGTGCCTTCATTAAAAACTCCAGTACCGGAAATAGTAAAATTATTAGTGACAAAAAGATTGGCTGATCCCGCGTTGAATGTCCCCGCCGATACGGCAAAATTGCGTTCGACATCAAATGTGGTCCCGGCTGTAGCCGTGCCGGCGGATTGTGAAAAATCCCGCCCAATATTCAAGGTTCCTCCGCCCGTGGCTTGTAGCGTGCCTCCGGTTTGATTGAAATCGCGGGGAACGGTCAAGGTGTTGCCGTTTAAATCGAGCGTACCGGACGCCAACAACAGATCACCGTTCACGCCACTGCCGGTCAACGTCAAAGAACGATTTAGCGTAATCGTACCTGTATATCCAACCGCACTTGTAAAACTTCGAATCGAACCCCCGAATCCGACGTCCACAGATGAATTAGTCGGGCTTGTCGCATTAAAAAGAACATCATCTCCCGCGCCCGGCGTGGCGCCGCCCAACCCGGACCAATTAGCTGCGTTCGACCATAAACCATCCCCCCCTACATTGATCCACGTGCCCGTCGGATCCCATCCAAAGCTCGCGTCACGATTGGTGGATTCGATCATGATGATTTCATCAGGATGAACGTTGTAGGAATCCTCCACCCAGGCATAAGAAATGATTCTTTGGCCCGACGGATTCACGTACCACAACGCTTCTGAATCCGAAGAAAGCAGACGCACATGCTGACCATACGCGCCTTCGATTTCCCAATTTCCGGAAATGGTTTGATGGGAGCCCGCCTCAAATTCCATGACTTTGCCCGGAACCCGAACCGTAAAATTGTGGAATTGATTATCGCCTGATATCAGAGATATCTTGGAACTGACAAATTCCACGGTTGAGTCTTGTCCGTGGAAGGATCCGGCATTGAGCCAATTGCCTTCGACCTGAAAATACGCGTTGTTCCCGTTGATCGTTGCCGCTTCGCCAATATGAAGGTGAGTTGCCGAAATGTTTCCGAATGTCTCCACGATTCCATTCGCGGTAAATTCAACCACTCCATCCCGCTCAACAGCGGTCACCGCCTGCACCATTCCGTCTGTCTTGATTAATGTCGATATGACATCATTCAGTGTTTTTGCCGAAAGAAGCACGCGTCCGCCGTCCGCTTGAAGCGTACCGAGATTGACAATTTGACTGGTAAGCGGATCCCCGTTAATATCATAAATCGTCTGTGAAAGGGGTAAATCGATTCCGACCGAAATGAGACCATCTTCTGAAATACCAACCGTCACCATATCTCCCGAAACCAAGGCTACGCTGCCCAGCGGCGCGGAAATCACGCCCTTATTTTCAACGGCACTTCCCGCGAGCACCGCGTACCCTCCCGGTTGAGTAAAAATATTTCCTTCGTTAATAATTTGAGAAAACTGACGGATTGCCTCATCTGTGGAACCAAAAAGATAATGTCCATTAAGGAAACTTTGATCGGAAATATCAAGAGTGGATGCAATAAGTCCTCCGACATTCACTTGTGCGGAGGAACCGAAATGAATACCGTTTGCGTTGACGAGAATAATATTGCCGTTCGCGATGAGACTTCCGAAAATGGAACTCGCGGAATTTCCCAGTACTCGATTTAATGAGTAAGAATCGATGCTTGGAAGAAAAAACTGAACAGTTTCGTTTGGCGCAATGTTAAAAGCTGAATATTGAATAATGGAGTTATTGGAAGCGGTGATATTAAGCGTTAACTCGTTAACAAGTTCGAAAGAGGCTTCGCCGGATACGATTTGCGGATTTTCCGGCAGCGCATACAGAGTCGGATTTGCCATGCAAATAACCAAAACCCATACTTTCAATCCGCTTATTAGGCGCATATTAAAATGATCCCCATTTAAAATTTAAGCTTCCCCGAAATAAATAGATGACACGGATATTATACATGTTGTTAATCATTCTGTTTTTCCTGCCATTTTCCGAATCCCTGGTGTAAGCCATAACGCTACTTAAAACACATCTTTCATAGATGTAAGTTTTGTTACTTATATTACTTATTATACTATACACTCAATGCGCATGAATTGCAAGCCAGGAGGGGGCCTCTCTCTATGGAGAGATATCGGATTAGATGGGGACTTACTATAATGGATTTGAATAGCTCTATTTTAACGCTTTTTTCAGAATGTAATACCCCAGTATCGTTTTGGCATCGATTATCTTGCCATTTTGAATCTTCCGCTCTATTTGACCGCCGCTCAGTTCCCGGTGCTCGATTTCTTCGTCTTCGTCCTTCTCGCCGCTGCCCAGAACCAGGTTTTCAGCCAAGTAAAGATGCATGATTTCTCCGGAAACGCCCGGTGTTGGAAAAAATCGCAAAATTTTCGTTAAACGCCTCGGGCGTAAACCAATTTCCTCCATTAATTCACGGCTGGCTGCCCTTTTAAGAGATTCTCCTTTTTCAATACCGCCGGCCGGGAATTCCCAAAACCAGGCACGGGCCGCAAATCGGAATTGCCGAATTAAGATGTAACGACGCCGGTTTTTCTGCTGATGCGCTGACGTGAAAATGATAAAAGGTCAGAAACGACATTATTACATCGCTCCGCTTCTTTCAGGACTCCGTTCAATCGCTCACGCATGACAGTATCCACGTCGGATTCCAGCAGCAATTGAACGCAATGGATAACGGAGGTTAAGGGATTTTTTATTTCATGGGCAATACCGGTCACACGCCTTCCCAAAAAAGCCTGTCTTTCGTGCTGAATCAACTGGTCATTCGATTCGCTGATCATGCCATATGCTTTTTCAAGTTCCTTGATTTTGCCTTCAAGCGCGTTGTACAACTCCGCGTGGTCAACGGCCTGAGTCAATTGCGATGTAAATAACAGCGTATTGCTCAGGTCCAAGGACGTAAATTTCTCCTTATGCGCGCTTCGGTTCAGCGTCAACACACCACATGTTTTGTGAGTTTGGCATATGAGCGGGCGGATAAGCCATGCATGAATGTTCGGGTTGGCTTGAATCGATTGGAATTCCGGATATCTTTTTAGGTCTTCATTTAAAATAAAACTTTGCTTGTCCTTAGTCATGCCGAGCACGGCTTGCTCCGCCATCCGGCGATGAATCTCTCTTTCACCCTCATCCGGCATGCCGCTTGATGCCGCCATATAAAGTTTCCCCTCCGGATCCATAAGAAAGATTGCGCCGGAATCCGCTTGTATGACTTTTTGAATCAAATTCATCACGATATTCAGAAGTTGGTTTAATTCAATGGTCGAAAACACGGCTTTACTGGACTGATACAATCCGACCAAGGTTTTAAGTTCGCTTCTCTCCAAAGCCTTTTCGATCGTGGCCATAACCTCTTTGGAACTGTAAGGCTTTTCCATAAAGTCATAGGCCCCTTTCTTCATGGCGGAAACCGCTGAATCCACGGTGCCATAACCCGTTGACATGATGACTTCCAATTCGGGATCAATTTTTTTGACCGCCTCCAAGGTGGCAATACCGTCCAAATGCGGCATCACGATGTCACAAATCATAATGTTGAATTTATCTTCCTCGACTTTTTTTACGGCTTCAAGTCCGTCCTTTGCCACGGTCACGTTAAAACCTTCAGCTTCCAGTTGAGCGGATAACATCTCCCGCATTCCGGATTCATCATCCACCACCAAAATGCGAATTTTGTCTTTGTTCGATAGCGTCATAGCCTTGTTCCTCCGATGGGATTCAATGCGGATGTTTTATGCTTTTCCATACCGTTTAGGGATACCCACGCCTAATGTCAATGTTTCCATCGGCACATCAGCATATTTGGGCGGAAGCGTCACCGTAAACGTAGTTCCTTTTCCCGTTTGAGTTTTAAAATCGATTTCACCGCCGTGCTTTTCGATGATTTCATAGGCAAGTGACAAACCCAACCCCGTTCCCTCGCCGACTTCTTTCGTCGTGAAAAACGGGTTAAATATCTTCTTTTGTATATCTTCGGAAATGCCCCGCCCCGTGTCTTCGACATCGATTTGAAAGTAAGGTTCGCCGTTTCGTTCTATTTTTCTCGTCCGGACCGTAAGAGTTCCTCCGCTATTCATGGCATCGATCGCATTGTTGCATAAATTGAGCACGACCTGCTGAATCTGATTTGCACTGGCAAACATTTTGGAATCCATGTCTCCTAACTCTTTGACAATTTGAATGCGTTTGGACTTCCCCTGCGCCAGAATCAACTCCATCGCATTGGTGACCGTCTCGTTCAAATCAATATTATCCTTGTCAGATTTCCGCACGCGGGAAAAAGTAAGCAGGCTCCGGACTAGATTTTTACATCTCATGGCTTCCCTCTGAATCCCAAGCAACACTTTTGAATTGGGATCTTCGGGCTTCAGGTGATGAACGGCCACTTCCGAGAAACCCAAAATGATTTGCAAGGGGTTGTTGATTTCATGCGCCACACCGGCGGCCAGCTGTCCCACAGCCGCCATTTTATCCGATTGGCGCGCAATCGCTTCAAGGCGGCCCCGCTCCTTGATTTCTTTTTGTAGTTTGTCATTGATTTTAGCCAGCTCTTTGACCATGTCTTCCAGTCCTATTTTGGCTTTCTCAAGCTCGCCGGACTTTTGCCGTTCCTTTTGTATCAGGACTTTCAAGTCTTGAGCCATATCCTGGAAAGAATCGGCCAGGTTTCCGATTTCATCTTTGCGCCTGATCGGCACCTGGACATCATATTCACCGCGGCGAATACGTTCCGTGACCGCAGACAGAATTCCGATCGGCCGCGTCAAATGACGCGCAATCAATGATGCGACAACAATACTGAACAGTGAAAATACGGTCGCTACGATCACGATCGTATTGAAGCTTTCCTGACGAACGCGTTTATCCACCCGGTCTAATCCGGTCCGCATATCTTCAATGTCAAACACGATCCCTTCGAGTGAAAAACCGACGCGAACCCCTCCGATTTTTTGACCGTCGTAAATGATGGGCATCGTCACGTCCAGCATGTCCCCGCCGATCTGAAATCTCAATCGCTCCGCTTCCACGGATCTGCGGCTGATATCATCGCCCAAAACCCGGTTAGCTAATTCATTGAATTCCGTGCCGTCTTGTATAATCCGTCCCGTTTGGTCATACACCAAGACATAGCTCACATCTTTTTGATCCTGAGCGGGTCGGATGGCGCGGTAAATTTGATTTTTGTCATGCTTATGCAATGGTTCCGCCAATTGTTCGGAAAGAAAACGAGCCAATAATTCCGCGCGATGTTTAAGTTGATCAAGAAGATCATCCTCCAGACTCTGTGAACTCATGCGAGTAATATCTTTAATCGCAGATGTCCCTTGAATCGCGATCGCAACGGTCAACACGACAATCACGAGCAGAACCAGAGAAACAATCGTAATTCTATACTTGGATTGAAGATTTAAGTTAAAATCCATTATCGAATCGCTCCCGAAACAGGATTTTGAGGGGTTGTGTGCAGTTCATCATAATGGTTCCACTTTTTTTCCAAGTGCCCCCACCTGTTTTCCAAATTGTACGAGGTCTTTTCTCTGACATTGACTCGATAAATAGTCCCCAGGGC
>JBFHCO010000090.1:0-7955 GCA_041585205.1 Candidatus Omnitrophota bacterium
CTGGATCGGGAACAGCTTTGCGGATTTTGAAGTTTTTATATCCATCGAAGGTGTTGTGGATCCGGCAAAGGAGCAGGTTCGCATTCGCAAGAAGATCGAGGAAACCCAAAAGTGGGTCGCTTCCATGAAACAACGGCTTTCCAATGAAAATTTCGTCAAAAACGCGCCTGAAGACGTGGTTCAGAAGGAAAGAGATAAACTGGCGGATGCGGAAAAGATTTTGAAAGCGGAGCAGGAAAATTTGACTTTATTCCGCCGATAGTCAATCCTGACCGTGATGAATCAGTCCGGTCATCCATAAAGCGGCGATCAATCCCGTCAGGGCGGCATGCGGAAGGAGCATTACAAGGGCCCTCCATTCGCCGCTCATAAGGGCGCCGGAATAGACGACGAGGCCCATTCCCACACCGAGGGCGGTGCCGGTGAATAAAGCTGCATGCGGATGTTTGGATTTCATCGCGCGCTCCTTTCTTGTTAAAGGATAGCATTTTTGGAGGATACGTATCGTGAACCCGGAATGGATGTACAATGCCTGGGTTTGGCTTGGCGTGACCCTTGTCGCCTTTGCGCTTTGCACGCTGCTGCCGATTTGCATCAAAGATGAACGCTGGCGGCCGCGCATCTACTGGTTTATTTTGATTCCGGTATGTCTCATTTTGATTTTTTACGTTTACACCGTCGGCTTGGAGGTTTTTCGCCGCTGGGCCATTAACCCTTAAGAGAAAGCGACTGATGTTCGGAAAATTACTGCTGATTTTTATCGGAATCCCTTTCATCGAAATGATGATTCTCATCAAACTGGGTGAGGCGTTCGGTTTTTGGGCGACCCTCTGGCTGGTCCTCATCACCGGTGTTCTTGGAGCGACGCTCGCGCGTCTGGAAGGCCTTCGGGCATGGATCAATTTACAGCGTGCACTGCAAGCCGGTGAAATGCCCGGGGAACACATGATGGACGCGATTCTCATTTTGATCGCGGGCGTTGTTTTGATCACCCCCGGTTTATTGACGGACGTTGCCGGTTTTTTAATATTGATTCCGTGGACGCGCAAGCATTTCAAACGCTGGCTGCGCAAGAAGTTCGACGATATGATCCGTCGCTCACAGGGAGGCGGCGGGTATACCGAAATCCGGTTTAATCGCCCTTAAAATATATGCTGAGAGATTTTGCCGAATTTCTGCTCGAATTGGCTTCAACGCCATGGGGTCCGGCCGTAATGGTTCTGCACGCCTTTTTGGAATCCTTTATTTTACCGCTGGCACACGAACTTTTTTTGATACCGGTGTCGCTCGCACGGCCGAAATTGAGCTTGCTGTTTGCGCTCATGAGCACCACGGCCTCAACGCTCGGGATCTCAGTCGGATATTACATCGGTAAACGCGGGGGGCGTAAACTGCTTTTGTGGATGGTACAGCCGAAACTGCTGGCACTGGCGAAGCGGCAAATTCATAAATATGATACGTGGGCCGTGGCGGTGGCCTGCTTTACGCCCATCCCGGTGAAAGTCTTCGCGCTCGTGGCGGGTGCCACGCGGCTCAACTTCAAAAAATTGGTTGTGGTGGCCTTTCTTTCAAGAGGCGCCCGTTTTTTTTTGGTGAGTTTGTTACTGTTTTTTTATGGTCAAGCCGTGCGCGAATGGATTCTGGATTATATGGATTGGATTATGATCGGTCTTTTGGTTTTTATGGTCATTTCGGCGCTGCTTTGGAAGCATCTGACGCAACTCGTGCTTAAAAAGGAACAGCTTGCCTGAAGGACGCGCAAATCGTTGAATTTTTTAAAATTTAAGATAAGATACTTGCCAAGATGAGTCAATCGGCCGTTTCTAATCATGATTATGGACGCCTTGGGATTGAATCCCGCAAGCTCGGAATGTGGGTTTTCCTTGCCTCGGAGGTCATGTTTTTTACGGGCCTGATCGGGGCCTATATCGTCCTGCGCCAGGCCCAGCCTGATTGGCCGGATCCCAGCACGGTTTTAAACATCCCGCTGACCGCTCTAAACACTTTCATACTGATTTGCTCAAGCGCCACGCTGGTGAAGGGCTTTTATTCCGCCAAAGACGGCGATACGGAAGGCATGCAGGTCGGTCTTTTTCTGACCGTCTTGTTAGGCGCTTTATTCTTAAGTATTCAGGCTTACGAATACCAGGAGCTTCTTCACGAAGGTTTTACGCCCTCAGTCAGCATATTCGGATCCTGTTTTTTCACGCTGACCGGTTTTCACGGTTGCCACGTGCTCGTGGGCGTTATTTGCATGTTCGTCGTGTTTATAAAATCCATGCGGGGGAAATATAATCCTCAGGAAAATCGCGGGATTGAAATCGCGGGTCTTTATTGGCATTTCGTCGATTTGGTCTGGATTATCCTGTTTACCATTCTTTATCTTATATGAGCACTGAAACGCACGCGCGGCCCAATTTCGTCTACATTTTTTTGGCGCTCTTCGTCTTGACGATGATCGAGGTGTTTTGCGTTAATTTTCCGTGGGGTAAAAAATATATTATCCTTGCGTTGATTTTTTTGGCGGTGATGAAAGCGGCGCTTGTGGCCATGTTCTATATGCATCTGCGTTATGAAAAAATTTTGCTGACTGTCATCGCCCTCGCACCGCTCATCTTCAGTGTGGTGCTGGTATTTATGATCGGCTATGATCTGGGGCTGCCATGGTAACGCATCAAAGGTTGCGCGCACTGCTCACGTTTTTTTTGATCTCAGCGGCATGGACGCCGCAGGCTTGGAGTCATGGCAACCATCCGGCTGTCCGGGATGACCGGCAGCATCTGATCGCACATTTGGAACATGACATGGTGTCCGCGCCGGACCCCGCGGATTTAAGTGCTTCCTTAAAGCAGCCGGCCATCGCCCCGCCGCACGTTCCCGCCTAAGGCATCAATGCCATGATGACAGTGGATGAGATTAAAGCCATTTTGGAAGACAAACTGCAGGGCGCCCAAGTCACCGTGGAAGATCTAACCGGCACCCAGGACCATTTTGAAGCGCATGTTCTGTGGGAAGGATTCCGCGGAAAGGGATTGATCGAGCAGCATCAAATGGTGAACCGGGCACTTTCGGCGGCGCTGGAAGACGGACGCATTCATGCCCTGAAAATTAAAACGCGCATCCCACAATCTTAACAGTTGTTGAAAGGAGTTTTTTATGTCAGAGGAGACATTGGATCGCATCAAATCGCTCATTGAGGGCAATAAAATGATTCTTTTCATGAAGGGGACGCCGGATTCGCCGCAATGCGGTTTTTCAGCCGCCACCGTGGACGTGTTGAGGCAATTTCCTTACAGCTATAAGAGCGTCGACATCTTGGCCAATCCGGATATCCGCGCCACGTTACCAGATTATTCCCAATGGCCGACCTTTCCGCAGCTTTTCGTGGACGGCAAACTTGTCGGGGGTTGCGACATCGTCCGCGAGCTTTACGAGTCCGGAGAGTTGGAAAAAACCTTAAAAGAAGCCTTCGGAAAGTAGTGGTATTATTTTTACTGCTCGTCTTCATTGCCGGTATTATTTTTTGGGCTTTCTGGATTGAGCCTAACCGGTATCAAATCAATTCTCATCCGGTACAAATCCGCAAAAAGCTGTCCCGTCCGCTTCGCATTTTGCATCTTTCCGACATCCATTTTGCCTGGCCGAACGCTTCTCTGTCCCGATTTTTTGACCGTCTTGCCGGCATTGAGGCGGATTTTGTCTTTTTGACGGGTGATATCATCGACTGCGACGAGGGTATTCGGGAATGCATCGAGAATCTGAAGAAGTTAAAACCGCGTTACGGACAATTTGCCGTATTCGGGAACCATGATTATTACAATTACCGCTTTATGGACGTCTTTATGCACAATTTTCCGGGGCAGGGTCGGCCACTCTTGCCGAATCAAGCGGAGGCGTTTGAAAAGGTGCTGACGGAAAACGGCGTCCGCGTCCTGAAAAATGAAACGGCGTCCCTTGCCGTGGATGGGACCGAATTATTGATTCACGGATTGGATGATCCCACCACCGGCCGCGCCAACATACGCGCGGCCATGCAAAACTTCGATAGCGGGAAGGTTAATTTGCTGCTGACGCATACGGTGGATGTCTTTTTGGATATCGGAGAAGGGGAAATCGATGTTTCTTTTTCGGGTCATTCGCACGGCGGTCAAATCCGCATTCCGGGCTTCGGCCCCGTGATAACGCATACCAGCCTGGGGCGTCCCTATGTGGACGGGATTGTCGCTGTGAAGGGGGCGGTTTGCTCCATTTCCCGGGGGATAAACGCCAACCGCTATATGCGCGCCCGCTTTTTTTGCCCGCCCGAAGCCATTCTGTTGACCGTGCACGGTCTACGCTGAAAACCGTTTCTTAAAAAACCGAAGTGTCCTGTACTCCAGATAGGGCATCAAAAGCATCGAAAGATAATGTCCGAGGGGAAGATAGGCGGTTTCAGGATATTGGAGCGCTTTACGCAACGCCTCACCGTAGCGCGGAAAAATAATGCGGTCCAAACGCGCTGACATCATCAACACTTTTTCCCTCGGAACCCGGGGCGCGAATTTCAGGGGCTCCTCCTCCAGGACGGCGGTCAGTTTTTCGACGAACTCAGGCCGCGTCATGCGCAAGTAGAAAAGCGCCGTGTCGCAATAATTCCTCAATAGCGGGTCGCGCGAGCTCGCGATAATTTCCGGGATGTTGCCGCCGGCCAACGCGATCACGCCGGCTTTGATGCGCGTGTCCTTGGCCATCAGGATGGTGTTGACGATTCCCCCGAAGCTAATTCCCAAGCTTCCGATACGCTCGGCATCGATACGGTCATCCGCCGCCAATTCATCGAGTGTGGCCTGCGTGTTGCGCACCGAACGCGAGATATAATTGCCGATTTGTTCGATGCCTTTTCTCCGGTTAAAAACAAAAAAACCGCGCTTGATAACGGCCGTCGCAAAACCGCGCCGGTTGAAAAATTTCGCAATTTTCCTTTCAATCCAGATGTCGGGAAATCCGATCAGCCTGCCCAAGATCGGCAGTATGAGCGCCAGGGGATAAGGCGGCCGGCCTTGTTCAGGGAGTTTGATTTCGTAAGCGGGCATTCGGAAGCTAGACGAATTCTTCCTGGTAAATTTTAACCAAAGCGAAAAAGACGGAGAGGACGACGGGGGCCAGAAATATACCCATCAGGCCGTACACCTTTAAACCGCCCAAAATACCGAAAAAAAGCAGAAAATAGGGTAATTTGGTTTTCTCCCCGATAATGGCGGGTTTCATGATGTTATCAATCAGACTGATGACCAGGATACCGAAAATCAGTAATATGACGGCCTTGATATAGGATTGAATGATTACCAAATAGATGACCAGCGGCACCCAAACCGCCGACGCTCCCACCACGGGAATCAGCGAACCGAGAAAAGTGGCCGTCGCAAAAATGACGGGAACCGGCAGGCCGAGAAACCAGAAAATGAGTCCGGCCACGATCGCCTGCGTGATGGAAGTCAGAATTTGACCGCGGATGACGGCTGAGAAGGTGTCGTTCATTTGCCCGAACACCATTTTTTTTGTTTTCTCGGCAAGGGGGGCGATGTTGTAAATGAACTGGTAAATTTTGTCCCCGTCTTTCAAAAAGACAAAAAGTAAAACCAATATCACGAGGACGTTGAAAAAAACGAGGGCCAAATTTTTGGTGATGGTGCCCGCCTGCGATGCGGCGAAATTACCGACGGCCTTTGTTGTGTTCAGCAGCCAGTTGGAGGCCGCGTCTTTAAGCACATCCCACTGCACGACCTGCGCTTCGATTCTTTGTACGAATCCTAAGGACCGGATGTCTTCGATCAATTTTTCAAGGTGGCCTTGCCGGATATAATTAACCACCAATTGATAAAGTTCGATCGTTTGTTCGGTGATACTGATCACCAGTACCGCCACCGGCGGAATGACCACCAAGAAAATAAACAAGGTCATCAAAAGAGCGGCGGGTACGGAATGGCCGTTCAGTTTAACTTTGAGCAGTTGATAAAGAGGAAAAAAGCCGAACGCCAGAATCGCTGACCAAAAGATGGGTTTCAGGAAAGGGGAAAAAATGAGGCAAAGCTGATAGATGACAAAAACCAGCAGCCCTAGAAAAAACAAAGAAACAAATTGATCCCGTGTCATAGAGAATTAGTCTAGCGATTTTTTAGGTTTTGACAAGAAGAGAGACATGGAGACTCAGGTCTGTGCCAATTCGAGGGTTTGCGGCAGCACTCTTTTCTTTCCGAGCCGGAAGCGCATCCCCTTGGTTAAAAATTCAGCCAGTTTGTCAAAAGGCAAATCGTAATACAAGGCTCCGCGGTCGGCCATGGAAATCGTGCCGCTTTCCTCCGAAACAATGATGCAAAGCGCGTCCGTCGTTTTGCTGAAACCGAGCGCCGCCCGGTGCCGGGTGCCCAAATCCTTCGGCAAATCATCCGCAAAGGAAAGGGGAGCGATCACGCCGCATGCCGCAAGCCGGTCTTTACGGATGACGGCCGCGCCGTCATGGAGCGGGCAATCCGGAAAAAAGACCGTAAACAAAAGTTCGCGCGATACCGCGGCATCCACATACACGGCCTTTTCAATCCATTTTTGCAAAGATTGACGGCGTTCGATTGCGATAAAACCACCCACTTTGGCTTCCGAAAGCATTTTGCAGGCCGCGATCACCTCGAAGAAGCAGCCCTTTTCTTTTTTTAAATTCCGGAGCTCTTTGGATGCCTGCCGCTTCTGATGCCAAGCGCGGGACACGGGATCGATCCAAAACCAAAGGCCGCCCGCGGCAAATAAAGCGGTGTATATCCAAGGCAGCCAGCTCGGTTTTTGCATATCGGAAAGAAATAAAACGGTGAGAGTCCCGTACAAAATAAAAAACAACGCGTAATGGATGCGGTCTCGGCCGGCCCCGCGGCGGAAAATGGCCGTCAGGGTGGTTACGAGCACCGCCGAAGCTGTAAGAAAAAAGACCGCATCTGAGATTTGCATATCGCTCTATATTATCGGCAGAGCGTGAGAGGGGCTTGAAAGAGGAGCGAGGGGGGGGTTCAGCGGCCCGAGGGAACGGTTTGAGAGGCGGGCAACAGATAATTCCGGACGTAATCCAAAATTCCTTCACGCGTCGTAAAACGGCAGCGGAAGCCGGTCATTTTTTCGGTGTGGGTCATGTCCGCCTGCGTGAAATTCTGGTAAAAGCTGTAAGGGTTGTCAAAATAATCAGGTTCCAGGCGCGTCTCCAGCGCTTCATTGAGGGCCTCGATCACTTCGTTGAAGGAAGTCGACCGCCCCGTCCCGACATTCAGAACCGTGTTTTGTTTGGCTTCACGTGCTTGAAGGGTGCATTCCACCACATCTTTGACATAGATAAAATCGCGTCGTTGTTCGCCAAATTTAAAAATGCGCGGACGCTTGCCGGCCGCCATCTGCCGGTATAATTGATAGGTCATGCTGGCCGCGCTGCCTTTATAAGTCTCGCGCGGCCCGAACACATTGAAATATCGCAGACCGACCACCTTGAGCCTGCCTTCGTAATGCTTGGCGAGCTGCTCCATCACCCATTTGGAAAATCAGTAAATGTTGTTGGGTTTGCCGCCGTCCTCGATTTTCATCGGTGTTTCCTGGCTGCCGTACACCGCGGCGGAGGAGGCATAGACCACGTCGCTTTTTTTCTGCAGCGCCAATTCCAATATATTGCGGAATCCTTCAACATTGTCATTCATCATTTTCTTTTCATCGAGCACGGTGGTGTCCGTGATGGAGGCCAGGTGAAAAATGACGTCAAAAGGGCGGTTTTTAACCGCTTCAAGCCAGCCCTTATCCGCCGCGTTAAAGGCCAGGACATCCCCTTTAAAGCCAAGCAGATTTTGGAAACTGGCACCCCGGAAATCATCCAAAACGGTAATGGCACAATGAGGGTAACGGCTTTGCAGCTCGAGGGTTAGATTGGAACCGATGAAACCGGCGCCGCC
>JBFHCO010000091.1:0-7917 GCA_041585205.1 Candidatus Omnitrophota bacterium
GCTCTAACCAACTGAGCTAACCGCCCAAAGGAACTTTTCATCGGCAGGAAGGTACAATCTTAAACTGACAACCAAGTTATTGCAACGGATAAAAGGGAAACGCGGATCGTAGGAAGATCCGCGTCATTATTTCCTGGGACATCTTATTGAATAGCGACTTTTTTGCTTGATGCCGCTTCAGCCGTTTTCGGCAGAGTAATCTTTAGCACGCCGTTTTCATAACTCGCCTTCACGGCCGTTTCATCCACCGGGCCGGGCAAAGTTAAAACTCTGGAAAAAGAGCCGTAACTGCGCTCCTGCGAATAAAATCCGGCATCTTCATCTTTCTGCTCGGTGCTGACTTCACGCACGCCGGATATGCTCAGCAATTTTCCCTGCACCTGGATTTCGATTTTGTCTTTATCGAGACCCGGTAGGTCCCCCTGAACCAAGTAAAATTTCCCTTTGTCTTCGATGTCAATTGCCGGCACGAAATCAAAAAAACCTTCTCCGGTGATGGAGTGGGCCAAGGGCGGACCATAGGTTCGAACGGCGGTGAACAGGCGGTTCATGCCCTGGCGCATGCGCTCCAATTCGGTGAAGGGATCCGTCCAAAAATCGTCCGGACTTTGCTGCATGGCAGGACTGCTCGCAGGAGAAGCCGGTGACTTTACGCCCCATTTCGGCGCAAATAATTGGTCGTGATGCTTGATCTTAGGGCGTGAGGTCCACGCTTTTTGCTTTGAGACTTGATTGTAGATTAAGTAGCCGGTTTCCGCGACGAGAACCAGCAGAAGAATTATGATGACCCCGTAAAGCCATGTCTGCCTATTTTTATCTTCAGTCATGTGAACCTCCTTGTGATTCATTGTGCGCCTGCCCAGCCTTACCGGGCGGTGCTGTTAGTGTAGCGAAATACCTGTTCCAATACCATCTCTTTCAATTTAGATGCCAATTGCGGGGGGATTATTCATTCTTCTATCTCTCATTGAATGAAGCAGTTAGACATATATGATGCGGAGGTCGATCTATCACAAACATCGATTGTTCCATTTCGTTACAGGGATTGTTTCATCCGTAACCATTACATTCATAGGGGGTTACAGCAAGCGAAAAAAGGTTGCGCTAGGGGGCGAGAACCGCTACAATACCGCCTCTTATCTTTTGATGTTACAGGAGGTTAAGTCACCGATTGCAGTTTCAAGCATGGTAAAGTCTAGTCCCGAGGCGCTCACACGCCTGCGTCATTCGACAGCCCATATTCTTGCTCAGGCGGTTCTCAGCTTATTTCCCGAGTCCAAATTAACAATCGGTCCGGCGATCAAGGACGGGTTTTATTATGATTTTGATCGCAAGGAACCCTTTACGGACGAAGACCTCCGGCGCCTTGAAAAGAAAATGTCGGAGATTATCCGCGAGGGGCAGGAGTTTTCCCAGCGGCCCGTCACAAAGGCCGAGGCCGCGGCGTTTTTTAAAGAGCGTCAAGAGCCTTATAAGCTTGAAATTTTAAGGGATCTCAAAGAAGGCGAGATCACGCTGGTCCAAAACGGGCCGTTCACCGATCTTTGTAAGGGGAATCATATTCACAATACCCGCGAGGTGGCCGCTTTTAAATTGCTTTCCGTGGCCGGTGCCCATTGGAGAGGGAATGAGAACAATCCCATGCTCCAAAGAATTTACGGTACCGCATTCTTCTCACAAAAGGAATTGGATGCCTACCTGCATCAGCTTGAGGAAGCCAAGAAAAGAGATCACCGCAAGCTTGGAAAGGAATTGAATCTTTTCAGTTTTCATCAGGAAGCGCCGGGGATGCCGTTTTATCATCCGAAGGGTACGGTCCTTTATGAGCAATTGATTTCCTATTGGCGTGAAGAGCACGCGCGTGAAGGTTATTTGGAAATCAAAACGCCTGTCATCCTAAAAGATGATTTATGGAAGCAAAGCGGGCATTACGACCATTATCAGGAAAACATGTTCTTTTCCAAAGCGGATGAAACGCAGTTTGCGATTAAACCGATGAATTGTCCCGGCAGCACCCTTGTTTATCGCAGTCATCAGCGCTCCTACCGGGAATTGCCTCTAAAGCTTGCTGAACTCGGTCTCGTGCATCGCCGCGAACGTTCCGGCGTCTTGCACGGACTTTTCCGCGTGAATGCGTTTACGATAGACGATGCGCATATCTTTTGCACGGAGTCGCAAATCAAAGGGGAAATATCCAAGTGTATTGAACTCGTTTTACGCATTTACAGAACTTTCGGCTTCGATCAAGTGCAGATCCGGCTGTCAACGCGGCCGACCGATTCCATGGGCTCGGATGAGCTCTGGGGCAAAGCGGAAAAGGATTTGAAAGAGGCGCTCGAGGAAAATAAAATAGCCTTTGATTTGCAGGAAGGCGGCGGCGCTTTTTACGGTCCGAAAATCGATTTTGAGATCACCGATTCTATCGGACGAGACTGGCAGTGCGGCACGATTCAATTGGATTTTCAGATGCCGGAGCGATTCGGTCTCGAGTTTGTCGATCAGGACAATCATTTTAAGCGACCGGTGATGGTGCATCGGGCAGTATTTGGTTCGGTTGAACGCTTTTACGGTATTTTGGTGGAGCATCACGGAGGCGCGTTTCCATTTTGGCTGGCACCGGTTCAAGTGCGAGTATTAACCATTTCTGACAAGCATATTCCGACCGCCGAAAAAACGGCTCAGCAGTTAAAGGGCGAGGGGATTCGGGTCGATGATGATTTCCGAACCGAGAAGATCGGTTACAAGATCCGGGAAGCCGAGGTTCAAAAAATTCCCTATATCTTCGTGATCGGGGATAAGGAGGCCGAATCCGGAAAGGTTTCCGTGCGTCAGCACGGCCGCAAGGATCTCGGGGCACAGGACTTGGCATCGATGATCGGTCAATTTAAAACTCTTAATAGAGAAAGAAAATAAGGAGGTTCATTGGCTTACGAATCCAAATATATCCGTGCGAATGAGCGCATTCGCGTCCCGCAGGTCCGTCTCATCGGATCCGGCGGTGAACAGGTCGGTATCGTGCCGACCAAAGAGGCGCTGCAGCGCGCACAATCCGAAGGGCTCGATTTGGTGGAAGTGGCGGCGGCCGCAAACCCCCCGGTTTGCCGTATTATGGATCTTGGAAAATATATTTATTCCTTGAATAAGAAAGAAAAAGAGTCGCGCAAGAAGCAGAAAGTCATCGACGTCAAAGAAATCAAAATGAGTTCCAAAATTGAGGAACATGACTATCAAACGAAACTGCGCAACGCGCAGCGGTTTCTGGAACGCGGTGATAAGATCAAATTTACGATGTTCTTTCGCGGGCGCGAAATCGCCCACGCGAATTTGGGCCAGAAGATTATAGACCGATTTCTGAATGATCTTTCAGAGGTCGGTGAAGTCGAAAGGAACGACGGCCTCGAAGGAAAAATGATTCACATTTATTTGATGCCGCTCAGCGAAGCAAAAAAGAAGGCCGCCGTGAAAAAAACGACAAAGGAAGAAGAACATGCCAAAACTGAAGACAAAGAAAGCAGTTAAAAAACGTTTTAAGATTTCCAAAAAAGGGAAAGTGCTGATTTTCCCTTCGCTGCACCGTCATTTGATGACGGATCGCTCCGCCAAGAAGCGTCGCAAATCGCGCAAATGGCGGACTGCCAATCCGGTAGATTTGAAGCGGTTCCGCGGCGCATTGCCCTATCAGAAATAATTTCATTTAAAGGAGTCTGTCATGCCACGTTCGACCAATGCAGCGGCATCTCGCAATCGCCGCAGAAAAGTTCTTAAACGAGCCAAAGGTTTTTTCGGAGGCCGGCGTAAGTTGTTCCGGACCGCGAATGAAACCGTTATGCGCGCCATGGCCTATGCGACGCGCGACCGGAAACAGCGTAAAAGGGAATTCCGCCGTTTGTGGAATGCGCGCATCAACGCGGCGTGCCGTGAATGCGGAACAACCTATTCGCGTTTCATCAACGCTCTGAAGAAGGCCAACATTCAGCTCGACCGCAAATCGCTTGCCGATTTGGCCGCGCGCGACAAAAGGGCATTCAAGCAAATCGTCGATTTAACCAAAAAATCGTAAGCCACGATTCCCACACGCAGGGCCGGCTTAAAGGCCTTGACCTAGATCAGGCATGAGTGAAACCGTCCGCCAATTAGAGCAGGAAGCCAAGGAAAAGCTTGCCTCCATCCGTTCCGCGCAGGATCTTGAATCTTTCAGACGGGTCTATCTAAGCAAGAAGGGCAAGCTGGCGGATTTGCTGGCACGCATCGGTACGCTGGATGGCGACGCGCGCAAGCAATACGGCCGTGAAGTGAATCAGCTCAAACAATTGCTTGAAGATGCATTTAAGTCCGAGCAGCAGAAACTGCAAGGCAGACCGCAAGGCCGTGAAACGGTTTTTGATGAAACGCTGCCAAGCATACGCCCTCCGCGCGGACGCATACACCCCATCACGCAAACCATCCGGGAAATCTCAGGCATCTTCAGGCGTCTCGGTTTCGAAATTGTGGAAGGTCCTGAAATCGAAACCGAATTTCATAATTTCACCGCTCTTAATATCCCGCTCGACCACCCGTCACGGGAGTCTTTTGATACATTTTATACCGAGGGCGGGGAACTGCTCCGTTCTCAAACTTCCACCGTCCAAATCCGCGTCATGGAAAACCGCAAGCCCCCGCTTCGCGTCATTGCCCCGGGTCGCGTGTACCGTCCGGATACGGTTGATGCCAGCCATTCTTTCATGTTTCATCAAATCGAGGGTTTGATGGTTGATGAGCGTACAACCTTTTGTGACTTGAAGGGTATATTGCATTTGTTCCTTCGGGAATTATTCGGTGCCGATATCAAATTACGGTTCCGACCGCACTTTTTTCCTTTCACGGAACCCAGCGTGGAAGTCGACATCCGCTGGGGGAAGGGATGGCTGGAAATCCTGGGCGCCGGCAGCGTCGATCCGAATGTGTTTGAGGCGGTCGGCTATGACGCGAAGCGGGTACAGGGGTTTGCCTTCGGTTTGGGCGTCGAGCGCATCGCGATGCTGCGTCACGGGATTCAGGATATCCGCCTTTTTTATGAAAACGACATCCGCTTCTTGAGGCAATTCTGATGAAAATATCGGTCAATTGGCTGCAGGATTTTATCAAAATGAAACCGCCGATCGAGTCGATCGCTGAGCGACTGACCATGGCGGGCCTTGAGGTTAAAAAGCTGGAGTCTTATCAGAATATGAAAGATCAGCTTTTTGAAATCGAAGTCACCACCAATCGTCCTGACTGGCTGTCGCATTTGGGTGTCGCGCGGGAAATCGCGGCTGTGGAAAATCTCTCCATGAAATGGCCGGAAACGGATACCGTCACGAACCGCCCCATGCCCTCCGGTTGGAAGCTGGATTTGAAGGAAAAAGACGGATGTCCTTATTACAGCGGTATCTTGATTGAAGGCATCACGCAGCAGCCCACGCCCGATTTTATACGCGAGCGGCTCGAGGCGTGCGGACTCCGCAGCATTTCTTTGATTGTTGATATCACCAATTATGTTCTCTTGGAGACCGGGCAGCCACTGCACGCCTTCGACGCGGATCTTTTGAAATTTCAGGAAGTGAAGGTGCGGCGTGCCAAGGCGGGTGAGAAAATGACGGCCATTGACGGCACGGTACTGGCATTAACCGCGGAAGACCTTGTGATCGCTGACCGTGAGAATCCGGTGGCAATCGCGGGTGTTATGGGCGGGAAGGATACGGAAGTGACGGATCAATCGCGCAATATTTTTCTTGAATCGGCTTTCTTTCATCCGCGCTGGGTCAGGCGGACTTCAAAGAGATTGGGCCTTGCAAGCGAATCTTCTTATCGGTTTGAAAGGCGGGTGGATCCGGAAGGCGTCGATTACGGACGCGCCCGCGCGCTGTGGTTGATTCAAAAATACGCCAAGCCGCGCTTCGTCAGCGCGGTCCTGAAGGCGGGTGAGAAACCCGCGCAGGAGAAGACTACGCTGCATATCAGTGAGCAGGATATTGAAAGATGGATCGGCATTCCGATGAAAGGGAATCAAATCGCTTCCATTTTGACGCGGCTGGGTTTGCAAGTTTCCAAGACATCCGGTACAAGCTGGAAGGTGCAAATTCCTTCTTTCCGATCCGACTTGACGCGTACCGTCGATCTTATCGAAGAAGTGACGCGCGTGTACGGCTTCGACAACATTCCGGAGACCTTGCCGGAACGTGCCCCGTTGTTCATTCCGGAAAACCCGTTGCTAAAAGTCGAAGGCACCGTGCGGGATATCTGCGCGGGCGCGGGGTTGTACGAAAGCGTCACCTTCAGCCTGATTTCACAAAAAGGTTTGGAATCGGATCCCGCCATTCAACAATCTATTCAAATTGTAAATCCGCAGCACAAAGAGCTCGCTTGGATGCGCCCGCATTTGGCCGGCAGTTTTCTTGATGTGATTAAAAAGAATAATCATATGGGCACCCACGATGTATTCGTTTATGAAATCGCCAATGTTTATTCCGCCGGAGAGGGCAAGAAAAAGTCCGCTGAGGAGAAGGTGTTATCGATCGCTTTATTCGGTGAATGGAAATCAAAGACCTGGCTCGACACCTCCCGCGCGGTCACTTTTTATGACCTAAAAGGCATTTTGTTGTCTTTGCTTGAGGCGCTCGGGATTGAAGGCGCCGTATTCAAGCCTCTTAGTAATGCCCTATTCAGACAAGGCGCTTGTGAAGAGATTTTAATCGGTAAGCATTGCGCCGGCCGATTGGGAGAAATCAATCATGAAATCGTGGCGCATTGGGATTTGGAAAGTCCCGTGTTCTTTGGGGAACTTTATCTGGAACGTCTTGTGCAGCACATGCGTCAAATCAGACCGATTCAGGAATTGCCGCGTTTTCCGGCCGTGAAGCGCGATATTTCTTTGGTGGTGCCGGAATCCGTCAAGGCGGGGGATGTTGAAAAAAGTATTCTTAAATTGGGCGGACCGCTCGTGCGCGGCGTGGAAGTGTTTGATCTCTTTCGCGGCAAACGCGTTCCGGAAGGCCATAAGAATATGGGACTGCGCGTGACCTATCAAGCGCAGGATAAAACGCTGGTTTCGGATGATGTGCAGGATTTGCATTCGAAGCTGGCGGATGCGCTGGCCAAGCAGTTTCAGGCTTCCTTTCAATAATCCGCAGGTTTGAACAGAGAAAGTTTTCCCTCCTGTTCCAATTGACTAAAACTTATGAAAAAGAAAAAAGCCGAATCCGATTCCTCGCTTTTCCCCGCATGGGATAATGCGTTCTCAACGGAGACACCGGTGCCGAAAGATGCCCCTCTGGCGGTGCGCATGCGCCCCAAGCGCTTGGAAGACGTTTTCGGACAGACGCATCTATTGGAACAGGGTAAGCTCCTGAAGCGCACGCTTGAATCCGACCGTTTTACATCCCTGATCTTTTACGGACCGCCGGGCAGCGGCAAGACCACACTCGCTCAAATTATCTCCCGAATGACACGCTCGGTGTTTGTGCCGATCAATGCCGTGACGTCCAATGTCGCGGAACTGCGCTCCGTCATTGAATCCGCGCGTCAAAGGCGGCGGCATCAAGAAAAGCGCACGATTCTGTTTATCGATGAAATACACCGCTTTAACAAAGCGCAGCAAGATGTGCTGATGCCGGATGTCGAGCACGGAAATGTTATCTTAATCGGCGCCACCACACTGAACCCTGCCTTTGTCATTAATAGCCCCTTGTTATCGCGTTCGCTTGTGTTTGAGCTCAAACCGCTGGCCGAGGCGGATTTAAGAGCCATCCTTGAACGCGCCTTGAAGGATTCTGAAAACGGTTTCGGCAACACAAAGGTTGATATGAACGAGGAGGCATTCGGCCATCTCGTGAAAAGCGCGGCGGGTGATGCCCGGCGGGCCTTGAATGCGCTTGAAGTCGGTATCCTCACGACACCTCC
>JBFHCO010000092.1:0-7741 GCA_041585205.1 Candidatus Omnitrophota bacterium
CCCAATCAATCCATTGTATGCCTTTTTCCCTTTTAAACCAGGTCATTTGGCGTTTGGCAAGGCGCCGGGTTTGACGCTGGATCGACGAAATCAACGCTTCACGTTGCGATTGAAGAGATAAACGGCGCGGTGGCTGCTCTTTGTTTAAGAGGGCGCGTATTTCTTTATATCCGACCGCTTGCGCGGCCGTTTTCGACCATCGCAAAGGACGGAGGCGTTTCACCTCGGCGATCCAACCCTTGCGTATCATCGCGTTCACACGCCGGTTGATTCTTTCATAGAGGTCCGGCCGCGCTTGACGGATTCCAAAGACAACCGGCCGCATCCCCAAGGCCGTCAAGGGAATCTTTTCAGCATGCCATTCGGTCGGCGTGCGGCCTGAACGGTGAATGATTTCCAGCGCGCGGATAATGCGCTTCCGGTCCGTCGGTTTGATCTTGGCGGCCGCCTTCGCGTCAAGCCCCCTCAATTGACCGTGAAGCGTTTCCAACCCGTCCCTATGGGCGGACTGCTCCAGCTTTTTCCTGTAAGACACGTCAGCCCCCGGCTGCTCGGATAGTCCTTCCAGCAACGCGCGGACATACAGTCCACTCCCTCCGACTACAATGGGAATTCTATGCCGCGACAAGACGTCGCGCAACGCCCGGAGTGCCCGCTTACGGTATGCGTACACAGAAAATGGTTGGGACAGGCGCACCGAATCAATCAGATGATGCCGGATTTTTCTGCGTTCGGCGCGGGAGGGCTTGGCCGTTCCGATATCCATGCCCCGGTACACTTGCATGGAATCGGCGGAAATGATCTCTCCGCGCAATCGCGCGGCTAATTTCATGGCAATTTCGGATTTACCGATGCCCGTGGGACCGACCAGAAACAAAACGTCGGGAATTGTGCTCATAAGAAATTACATGGATTCGGGCTGGCTGATGCCCAAAAGCTCCAATCCATTGCGGAAGGTAATGCGCGCGGCTTCGACGAGCAGCAGCCGGGACGCTGTTTTTTCCTGATCCTCCGTGACCACGCGGTGATGCTGATAAAATTTGTGGAAGATCGCCGCAAGCTCCCTCAGATAATCGGCGAGGCGGTAAGGCTCCAGCAGCTGACTGGCTTGAATCAGAATTTTCGGGTATTCGGAAATGACCTTGATCAGGTCTGATTCCTCCACACTTGATAAAAGCTCCAAGTTCACTTTCGTGGAAATGCCCTGGTTGGCGAACGCGATCAAGCTCGCGATGCGCGCATGCGCATATTGAAGATAATAAACCGGATTGTCCTGGGATTTGGCCTTAGCAAGCTCCAGGTCGAAATCAAGCGGGCTTTCAATCCGGCGCATAATAAAGAAAAATCGGGTTGCGTCCACGCCCACTTCATCGGCGAGTTCTTTTAACGTCACAAACTCTCCGGCCCGCGTGGACATCCGTACGGGCTCGCCGTTGCGGTAAAGCGTCGTGAGTTGAACGATCCGGATCTCCACATCCTCAGACGGATGGCCGAGCGCCCTGCAAGCCGCCTTCAGGCGCGTGATGTAACCGTGATGATCGGGGCCCCACAAATTAATTAACCACTGAAAACCGCGCTCGAATTTATTGCGGTGATAAGCAATATCGGGCGCTAAATAGGTGTAATCCCCGCTGGATTTTTTTACCACCCGGTCTTTATCATCCCCGAACTCCGTAGACCGAAACCACAAGGCGCCCTCTTTTTCATATAAATAGCCTTGATCGGTCAGATAATTCAGCGCGCCGTCCACGGCGCCCTTTTCAAAAAGCGTCCTCTCGGGAAAATAATTTCCGAAATCGATGCGCATCATTTTCAAATCATCGCGGATACCCTCCATGATGCGGTCTTTGGCGTAATCCCGGCAAAAGGAAACCGCCTTGGCGGTCTCATCCTCCAGCAAGGCTTCCTTTTTCTCACGCGCAAGCTGCGAAGCCAAATCCTTTAAATAGGCGCCCTGATAACCGTCCTGCGGCAATTCGGCTTTGCGGCCAAACTGCTCCTGATATCTTGCCCACATACTTTGTCCCAATAAGTCGATTTGCCGCCCCGCATCATTTAAATAGTATTCCGAAGTCACCTTATGACCCGTGGCGGTCAAAATCCGCGCCAGCGCGTCTCCGATTGCGCCTTGGCGTCCGTGCGCGATGGTCAAAGGGCCCGTCGGATTGGCGCTCACAAATTCCAGCAGCACCTTTTTTCCTTTTCCGAAGTCAGACTCACCGTAATGCCGGTCTTGCTTGATCACTTCAAGCAGGATTTCGGCCAGCGATGATTTCACCAGAAAGAAGTTGATGAATCCGCCTCCCGCGACTTCGATCCTCTCAAATGGTTTGTCTTTAATCCGCTCCGCTGATTCCTGCATCAACAGAAGTAATTCATCCGCGATTTGATTCGGTTTTTGACGCACGAGCCGGGTCAAACGAAACGCGATATTGGTGGCAAAATCGCCGCGTGCGGGATCGCGCGTGATGCTCAGATCAAATTCAAGCGGTTCGGGCAATTCGATTTGCCGGCGCTTGGCGTATTCGGCTGTGATCGACGCAATAAATTGTTTGAGTTTATCTTCCATTTGAATTCCAGTGAAGGCCGGGTGAAAACTTCAATGCGGAATTTATTTTTTGATTTTTGAAGGCGCTAAACGCGGGGCCTCTCCCCACAACCGTTCGAGACCGTAAAATTCGCGCGTCTCGCGGTAAAAGACATGCACGATCACGCTGCCGTAATCCAGCAGAACCCATTGTCCATGCTCCATGCCTTCCACATGCCACAAAGGGACTTTCTTTTTTTTCATCACCTCCATCACGTGCTGCGCGATGGCTTTCACATGACGGTCGGAGTTTCCGTGGGTGATGAGGAAATAGTGGGCGATACTCGTCAGCTTTCCGATGTCGAGTATGATGAGATCTTCGGCTTGCTTATCATCCGCCGCCGAATGAGCTAATAAGGCAATTCGTTTTGGTTGCAACCTGTTAATCCCTGTCCGCTGAATTCAATGTTGAGGCTGCACGGGCACGTTACTTACCGAGGATTCGGCAGAGATTCGTTCCGCAAGCTCCGCATTTCCCTTTCATGGCGCGACGGCCATTTTTCAACGTGTCCTCTTTGGCATCCTGCATTTCGACCTTCTTTTTGCATTTAACGCAAAATGCTTCCACGGCACCCTCCTTATGGGTTACGTTGAATCGATTTCAGTATACCACCGAGCTTTTGAGTCCGGAAATGGATTCTTTCCCGCACCCTTTGGGGATATCGGCCTCCGATCCGAGAACTATAGCTGCGATTCCAGGTTCAAGAGGCGTCTTTTCCAACTCAGACCTCCGGAGTAACCTCCCAAACCGCCGCCGGAAGCGATCACGCGATGACACGGGAGAATAATCGGCAATCTGTTTTTGCGCATCACCGAACCTGCCGCGCGCGCGGCTCGAGGATATCCCGCCCGCTTCGCGAGCTGTTGATAGCTGCATACGGCACCGTAACGCACCCGCGATAACGCGCTCAAAATGCATTTTTCAAACGGGGTCAGATCTTTCCGGTCGATTTTTAAACTCAGAAATGAAACCGGCTTCCCCCGTAAATACGCTGCGAGCAACCGGCCGGCGCGACGGACCAAGGCAGGCGCCGGCTGCTTTTTTACGATACGCTTATCCCCCGCTTTCGGAAAAATCAGACGGTAGAGACCCCGTTCCGTATATTGCAATTCAAAGACGCCGAAGTGCGTGGGGATAAGGCAAGTTTTATTCATTTCAGGATCTTGCGTGCTCCCTTAATACGGCAGGATGCACGATGCGTCCGCCTTGAACATTGATGGCCGCGTTCAATTCGGGAAATTTTTTCACTGCGCCATGAAAATCCGCGGCCATGGCAGCGGTGTAAGCGAGCGTCGAACGCGTGATCGCTGCGGAGGCGCCGCGTCCGCAAAGCGACGGAACATTCGTCACGCCAAAACGGATATTCCCGTATCCGTCCCGGTAAACGGGGTCCGTATAACGTGTCGCTTTCGAACCGGGGAAATTACCGCCTTGGTCTATCGCCACATCCATGATGATCTTAGGCGTTGTCCGGCTGAAACTACGCAGCTGATCCGCTGAAAGCACCTGAGCCGCGCGCTGGCCGGGGACATGCACGCATCCGATCAAAACATCCGCCTTTTCGGCGTCGGACATCCAATCCTCATCCAAACCGAGAATGCGAAGATTCGGAAATTGCGCTTGCCATTGATTTCTTAAACTGCGGACACGGTCTTGATTTTTCTCAACCAATGCCACATCCCCGTCCATAGCCAGGGCGAATTCAGCCGCCTTTTGGCCTGCGCTTCCGCCCCCGAAAATCACCACTTTCGACATTCTTAAATTTTTGGGGGGCTGCGGATAAAAACGCGCCACTGCCTCCAGATGACTTGTTAAATCCGCCGGAAACGGCTGCCGCTCGGATTTCAGAAAACCGGCGTCCAAAAAATATGCGGCGTAGGCGGAGGCCAACGCCCCCGCGATTTCACTCATCGGCGCCAACACGGGCACGCGCCCTTCCACCTGTACCGTTTCATAACCCAAGGCCGTCACCCCCGACTCCGTCAAAGCGTCGACCAGAGCGGCTTGATCCGGAGACGCCAGATGCAGAAAACAAAAAAGGATTTGATTTTTTCTGAGCAGCGGGTATTCCGGGGGCAAGGGCTCTTTGACCTTTTGGATGAGGTCGGCTTGGGCGAACAACTGAGCCGCGTCGGATGCAATGCGGGCACCGCTCACTTCATATTCTTGATCGCTGTATCCCGATCCGGACCCGGCCCCGGTCTGAACATATACCCGAATTCCCTGCGAACATAAGTGCCCGACTCCTTCCGGCGTCAGGCCGACTCTTTTTTCCAGTGATTTGATTTCTTTCGGAATACCGAGCGCAAGCATCAAGGATCGAACCGGTTGGTGATCGGCATGCGGCGTCCGAACCAGGCCTTTTCGGTGACGCGCAGTATGGGCGGTGTCTGGCGGCGTTTGTACTCATTGTGATCCACTTTACGGATCGTATCTTTGATCACCGCGGCCGAAATCCCCCTGCTTTTCATGCGTTTGATGATCTCCAGGGCGCTTTGATTTTTTTCGATATAGAGATAAAGGATCTCGTCCAGAATCTCATAGGGCGGAAGCGAATCTTCATCCTTTTGATTCGGACGCAATTCCGCGGAGGGCGGTTTGTCGATGATGGAGCGCGGGATGACTTCCTTCTCGCGATTGCGGTACCAGGCGAGCCGGTAAACGTCGGTTTTATAAACATCCCCCAAAACACAAAGTCCGCCGGCCATATCCCCGTACAGCGTGCAGTAACCCATGGCCAGTTCGGATTTATTGCCGGTTGAAAGCAGCAATCTCCCTTCATCGTTGGACAAATACATGAGCTCCAGCCCGCGCAGCCGCGCTTGTAGATTTTCCATCGCGGTCGAAATTTCTCCGGGATGCGTTAAATGTCTTCTTTCCTTCCTAAGCTGCAGCCGGCGCACGTTCATAAAAAACTCGTATTTTTTTTGTATCGGGTGAATGCGGATTTCAATGCCGAGCCGTTCCGCCAGCTCCGTCGAATCCTTCCAGCTGCCCAAGGACGAATAGGTCCCGGGCATCGTGACCCCCATCACCGCCTTGGCTCCCAGGGCATCCACCGCCAGCGCGGCCGTCAGTGCCGAATCGATGCCGCCGCTTAAGCCGATAATCGCTTTTTTGAATCCATTCTTACGGCAATAATCTCGGATCCCGAGCACAAGGGCGCGGTAGGTCTCCTCGGGCCGGCTCGTATACGGGGCGAGCGGAACGGCGTACGGATTTTTTTCTTGCGGGTTCCAGTCGAAGAAAAAGAGATTGTCTTCGAACGCCGGCGCCCGGAACAAGACACGGCCGCGTGCATCCGTGAAAAAACTGCGTCCGTCGAAGATCAAATCGTCCTGTCCGCCCACCTGATTCACGTAAAGAATGGGCAGCCCGCTTCGTACCGCATGCTTTTTGATCAGGGAATCCCGCGTCAGCGCCGCATTTTTGAAATACGGCGAAGCCGAAATATTAAGCACGAACCCCGCCTTTTTCTTCTTGAGCTCCTCGATGGGCTTACGGGCATAGCGCGCATCCCATAGATCCTCACAAATCGTAAGACCCACGCGGCAGCCCTTCCATGGAATCACTTTCGATTCATGACCCGGCTGAAAGAAGATTTCTTCCAAAAAAACATCATAGGTAGGCAGCAATTGTTTGACGTATTTGGCACGGACTTTTCCCCGCTCAATCCATGCCAAGGCATTGACGCTCCGCTCATCGGGAGCCGTACCGTGATCAATAAAACCCAATACAACCGTGAGTTTCAGCCGCGCCGTTACCCGCGCAATTTGGTCGAGGCGGCGCGCGCCCTCCTCCAGAAAGCTTTTTTTATTGGCCAAGTCCCAGACCGGGTAACCGGACAAGGCGCATTCCGGAAAGACAATGAGATCAGCCTTCTTTTTGGCGGCCTTCCGGATCCAGGCGAGGATCTTGCGGGTATTGCCGGCATAATCCCCCACCGTGGGATTCATCTGTGCGATTGCGAACCGTATCTTTTTCATTCTTCCTCTCTTGTAACTCATTTTACTTGAATAAGTTGAAATTGAAAAGGAGATGAAATGGAGTGTATAGGCTGTAGTAATGGGGGGACGGAGATGGGGAGCGTGTCCGAACTCCCCATCCCGTTTAGGCGGATGCGCGGATCATCCTGGCGGTGTCCTGCATCGCCTGTATCATGAGAGAAACATGCTTCACAAAATCATTCACATCCTGAACGCCGTGCTGGCGCAGCCAACTTTGAAGCTTGAGAATCGCCATGCCGTTTTCGTGTTCGGGGTCAACTTGCCGGAGCAGGGCCGCGGCGACAATCACCGCAGCGTTCGTGTGCAGGTCATCCTGATGCAGCCGGAGTGAGCGGCGGGCATACCCCAAGCGTTCCAAATATTCGATGGAATCATCCAGAATCCCGGCAACTTCCTGCGCTGCCGGATTGATCGCTTGGCGAATCAGAACTTCCATGCTTTTGCCGGATGGCACGCCATCCGAACCGCGCACCCGGAATCGATCTGCAAAATTCAAGAATCGGTACTCATCCCTCGCAAAAATCTCGAAGCGCTTTTCGATCTCAGCCGCAGCCCGCTCATCCAGCGCGGTCACAAGCTCAACCCGGTCATGCGCATTCTCGGATAAACCCAGCAACAACATCAATCCCAAATGATCTTCCGGCCGAACCGACTCCACGCCGCCGCTGACCGGCAACACCAAATGAAACGGAGCGCTGTCGGCTTGCGCCGTTAAAATATCGATGACCCAGGCATAATTACCGAGAGCCTTCCGCGCCGCTTCCAATACCGGATGATTCGCTGAAAACGGATGCTTATCCTTTAAAACTTCCAGAATGATTAAACCGTAGGCTTCTTCAATCGAGACATTCATTTTTTGAGCCAACCGGACGGGTTGCTCCCATAGATTCCCGGTCACTTGAACCGCGACCCACCGCATGTCCTCCGGCAACCGTTCATGGAGTTGATGCCGGCGCGCAAATTCGAGAGCCAAAGGCGCCGCCTTTTCTGATGTTCTTTCCGGCATGAACAGAAATTCAAGTTCCGCAGGCACCGCAGTGCTTGATTCCGGCTGAGAAGCGCGCAGCTCAGACCGCGCCTCCGACGAAGGAGGGAACTGAAGTTGAATCTGCTTCTCCAAAAGATACCGCTCGTATTCCGCCCGCA